>CBFHNG010000046.1:0-13525 GCA_965657165.1 Flavobacteriaceae bacterium | reverse complement strand
CCAGTAAGTTGATAAACGCTCAGCTACCGTAAGGTGATTTTCAATACCCATACCAGCTGCAATACTGAAAGTAGAATCTGCACCATCAACACCACTATCAGCGAAATTAAAATTAGCAAAATAACGCTTAGCTTTTGTGTCAGAGTCAAACTTACGCATCATAAAAGTTGTACCTCCTGTAATTTCTGGCATACCAAATTGAGCACCACTACTTAAATTAGGTGTAAATTGAGCTTCAAACATTGTAGCTCCGGCTCCAGGCTTAGTAAAAGTACCAGCATCTGTTGTAATTTGAGCAGAACCAAAAGCAAATACTGATAGCGCTGCAATTAAAAGTAATTTTTTCATAATTAATTTTTTTTGTTTATGATTAATAATGCAAAGCTATACAAAATATTTAATCGATTGACATAAAATTCATTTTTTTTTTGATTTCAACGATAAAATCGTGCATTTCATGGACTTTTTAAGAAGTAAGCTACACTCAAACCGTTTTTATTTATTTTAACACATTTTTATAAAAAATTGATTTATTTAGACGAAATTTGTAAATCATAAACAATTAAAAATCAAAATCACATGAAAAATCACCTCCTATTTTGCTTACTATTGGTCTCATTTTCAATTTTTTCACAAAATCCTAGTGTTTATGCCGATGAAATTAGAGCTAAAGATCTAAAAGAAAAACTGTATACATATGCTTCAGATGAATTTCAAGGAAGAGAAACGGGAACAGAAGGACAAAAAATAGCTGTAGAATATCTCAAACAAAAATATCAATCTTTAGGTATTGGAGCTGCAAAAGATAATGGTGATTATTTTCAAAACGTTCCATTGAAACTTGTAAAAACGCCTAAGGTAACCATATCTATCGGCGATGAAACTTTTAGCTATTACGACGATTTTGTTGCTGTTTCATCTGGAGAGACTACAAAAATTGAAGCGCAAGAGTTTGTTTTTGTAGGTTACGGTATTAGAAGTACCTTATATAATGATTACAAAAACTTGGATGTTGATGGAAAAATAGTAGTTGCTATAGCTGGTGAGCCAAAAGACGACAATGGAAACTATATTGTTTCTGGAACCAATGAAATTTCAAAATGGTCCAACGGTAGACAATCTCTAAGCTCAAAACGCAACCTTGCAAAAGAATTAGGTGCAAAAGCATTTTTTCTTGTAGACAATGCGATTTTTAAACGCTATTCGTCCTATTACAAGGCCATTGAAAAACGTGGAGGTGAAAGTAATTTGGCATTAGATGTAGATGCCAACTCATTTTATGGTTTTTTAGCAAGCTCCGAAATGGGAAATAAACTTGTACAAAGTGCTAATGGTATATATGCTCAGAATATATCTATTCATTTTGAAAATGTTTCTGAATCTGTGAGCGGAGAAAATGTTGTTGCGATGATTCCAGGGAAAGAAAAACCTGAAGAATACATCATCCTTTCTGCACATCTCGACCATGTTGGGATGCACGACGGAGAAGTTTTTAATGGTGCAGATGATGATGGTTCGGGGACCATCGCACTATTAGAAATTGCAAAAGCCTTCCAAAAAGCTGTTAAAAATGGAGAAGGTCCAAAAAGATCTGTGGTATTTTTGCATGTTACCGCAGAGGAAAAAGGACTTCTAGGATCTCAGTACTACACAGATTATGATCCCATTGTTTCCTTAGAAAATACCGTAGCTAACCTTAATATAGACATGATTGGGAGAACCGATCCCAAACGAAAAGTTGGAAAACGGAATTATATTTATCTTATTGGTAGTGATAAATTGAGTACAGAACTGCACGAATTGTCTGAGGAGGTAAACAACACATATACCAACATAGAATTGGATTATACGTATAATGACGAAAATGACCCCAATCGTTTTTATTACCGTTCAGATCATTACAATTTTGCAAAAAACAATATTCCAATCATCTTTTATTTTAATGGCACTCATGCAGATTATCATAAAGCAACGGATACACCAGATAAAATAGAATACGATCTGTTGGAAAACAGAACGCGTCTTGTGTTTTATACGGCTTGGGAATTGGCCAACAGAAAAGAACGTGTAAAAGTTGATAAAACTTTTGAATAAATTTTTCAGAAAACAATAGTAACCAAAAAAGCTTCTCTGTTTAAGAGAAGCTTTTTATTTTGGGGTGGAAGATCGGTCTCGAACCGACGACCTCCTGAACCACAATCAGGCGCTCTAACCAACTGAGCTACAACCACCGTTTGGCATATAAAAATGCGTGTGCAAATGTAGCGCATTTATGATTTTATACAAAGATTTTTTTTTAATTTATTTTAAATCAAATATAGAATCCACTGCCAAAAGTCTGCTGGTTGTAAACCCTTCTGCATAATCGGAAAAGACCAAGCGACCAAGATCTGCAGCTCTATAGCGAATACTTTCAATGAAATTTTGACTCGAAATTGGCGTTTCCGGTTCAGTACTTTTGGAATCAAAAAATTGAGACTTATAAGCAGCCACTGCGGCCATTTTGACATCTATAGTAGAACTTATATCAACCACGAAATCTGGTGTACTATTTTTCCATTGGATATAACTATATACAGCTTTGGGACGCCACGAAGTTTGCTCCTCTTCTTTTTTGTTTGTTGTCTTGATTTTTGTCAAACCACTTAAAAAGCAGGCCTCGCGTACCAAAGTACTCGATTTGGCATGATCGGGATGGCGGTCGTCAATAGCATTACAAAAAACGATATCTGGCTGGTATGCCCTAATTTTTTTGATAATTTCTAATTGGTTCTCTTTGGTATTGAATACAAAACCATCTGGAAACCCTAAATTTTCTCTAAAGGACACCCCTAAAATTTTGGCAGCAGCGCTGGCCTCTGCTTTTCTTATTTCTGCGGTACCTCTAGTCCCAAGTTCTCCGCGAGTAAGATCAATTATGCCAACTGTTTTTTCTTCAAGAATAGCTTTATGGAGTGTTCCACCACAAGACAATTCGACATCGTCTGGATGTGCGCCAAATGCAAGAATATCGACTTTCATAATGCTAGTGTTTTTTACTTAAACTCAAAGCTTGCTCAATATCGTAAATTAAATCCTTTTTTGATTCAATTCCAACAGAAAAACGTATCAATTGATTTGTAATACCTTGTGCAAGCCGATCTGATTCCGAAAGTAAGGCATGAGATGCAACCGCAGGCAAAATCATTGTACTTTCAACGCCAGCCAAGCTCATCGAAGGTTTTATTAATTTCAGTGATTTTAAAAATAAAACTGTATCATATGCATTTGACAATTCAAACGATAGCATTGCACCAAAACCTTTCATTTGAGTTTTTGCCAATTGATGATGCTCATGTGATTTTAAGCCAGGATAGTACACATTATCAATGCTCGGATGTTTTTCTAAAAATCGAGCCATTTTCTTGGCATTTTTTTGCTGAGTTTTCACTCGTATAGCCAAAGTTTTCATACTTCTTTCCAGCATCCAAACCGAAAAATCACTGAGGTTGCCTCCAAAATCTTTTGCTAAATCCCAGATTTTATCAATATTTTTTTGAGAAGAAGCAATTGCACCAGCGCTAATATCACTATGTCCTCCAAAATATTTTGTAGCGGAATGAATAATTACATCAATACCAAGCGTATGTGGTTTTTGAACAATAGGTGTCGCAAAAGTATTATCAATTGCTGAAATAATATTATGAGTCTTTGCCAATTTTGCGATGGCAAACAAATCAACTAATTTAAGAAGTGGATTTGATGGCGTTTCAATATAAATAAGTTTTGTATTTTTTTGAATAGATTCTTCAAAAGAACTGATTGATAAATCTTTAGTAAAAGTATATTGAATACCATAGGACTTAAAATGTGATTCAATAAAATTACGTGTTCCTCCGTAAATATCATTTTGGATAACTGCATGATCTCCAGATTTCAAAAAAGTAAGCATCACGGCGGATACTGCAGCCAAACCAGATGAAAATAGCATTCCTGCTTCTGTATCTTCAAGTGCAGCAATTTTTTTACTTAGATGCTCCTGATTTGGTGTATTAAAATAGCGCGGATAGCGCTTTGTGTCTTGATCCAAAAAACCATAGGAGGTGGAAAGATATACAGGAGATACCGCCCCATGAAAAAGAGGATCATCTACAGCACCTGTGTGGGTACAAATGGTATTTTGACCTTTTTTTTGTTTTGACATTAAATGAGTTAATTAAACGCTATTTATTATCTAGGTCGTTGAATTGTTTGATAAGAACAAAAGCCCAAATTGCAACGCAAACGGAAACGAAAATGGAAAAATATAATACGATGTCGTTAGCGGCCAAGGCGAAAAAGTTTAAAAAATATCATTAGACCTACAAGCATAGGTGCCCAGATCCCTACAAAAATTCCATGTAATTCATGTCCTGAAAAAAACAAATATTCAGAGACAATTATAATTAGAACGCACAATAAAAGCAAAAGTGCGTTGGTAATTCCTAATAGTTTTACAAATTTCATTGAAGCATTAGTTTTAAAGTTTAAAAATAGAAAAAAAATATTTTAATTGTTCAATAAATTGAAAAAAAATAAAAATTGAACAATTATATTCGCAAAAAAAATTGAATTATGCTCAAAGCTGTTTTGTTTGATATGGACGGTGTAATTGTAGACACAGAACCGCTACACTACAAAGCGTATCAAAAAATGTTTGGAAAAGTTGGAATTGAAGTTTCTTCAGAAATGTATGAAGGATTCACTGGACAATCCACTTATGGTATATGCAAACAGCTTTGTAGACATTTTAATCTCGAGCAAGACCCCCAAGAATTGGTGCAAATAAAACGTAATTATTTTACCAAACTCTTTTTTGATGATAACGATTTGAAACTGCTTGAGGGAGTTGAGAATTTAATCAACGACTATTTTAATCATGGGTTAACATTAGTTGTGGCCTCTTCTGCATCAATGTTTACCATAAATAATGTGATGAAGCGCTTTAACTTAGACCGTTTTTTTTCAAATAAACTTAGTGGTGCAGATCTTAAAGCCTCTAAACCACATCCAGAAATTTTTATTAATGCAGCTAAAGCGGCTAATGCTTTACCAAATGAGTGTTTTGTGATAGAAGACTCTACCAATGGTATCAAAGCTGCAAAAGGTGCAGGAATTTATTGTGTGGCTTACAAAAGCGAGCATTCAAAAAATCAAGATTATGCTTTAGCTGATATGGTTATTTCTAATTACAAAGAAATCCATTTCAAAAAAATCAAATCTAAAATTAGCTAACTTTCTTTGAGTAAAACTTACGGTGTTTTATGTATGCAAAAACACTGATTATTGTAAGAATTAAAAGACTTGACAAAATATAAATAACACTTATTTCTTGATCATCTTTGGCGTACGAATGCAATCCAGCGAGGTAGAAGTTCACACCAAAATAAGTCATCAATATACTGCCAAAAGCAAGAATTGAAGCAATATTAAAGGCTAGACGACTTCTTAAACCAGGAACAAGACGCATGTGGATAACAAAGGCATAAATCATAATACTAATTAGCGCCCATGTTTCTTTTGGATCCCAACCCCAGTAGCGTCCCCAGCTCTCGTTGGCCCACATACCGCCCAAAAAATTCCCTATGGTAAGCATAACTAGACCAACGGTTAGTGCCATTTCGTTGATAGTAGTGAGTTCTTTAATATTTAGTCCCATTTTATCTTTGTTCTTTGAGGTTGTAAGAATGATCAACAGCAAACTAATGACTCCTAAAATCATCCCCAAAGCCATAGGACCATAGCTTCCAACAATGACGGCTACATGAATCATTAACCAATAACTATTCAAAACGGGTTGAAGATTTCCTATTGTGGGGTCCATCCAATTCCAGTGTGCAATCATCAAAATCATTGCTGTAACAAATGCAGTAGATGCAAAGGTAAGGTTGCTTTTTTGACCTAACATTACGCCAAAAGCCATGGTTGCCCAAGCCACATAAATCATAGATTCATAGGCATCGCTCCATGGGGCATGACCAGAAATGTACCAACGCACAATCAAACCAGCTGTGTGTAGTCCAAAGCAAACGTAAATTAAAACTTTAAAAATGTTTACTGATAGTTTTATCACTTTACTTTTATCTCTTAAAATCTGAATTATTAACAGCACAAACATCAAACTGCTGGCATACATATACCAACTGAATAGTTTTTTGAAAATATCGTATTTGTTGTATGTAATTTCAGTTTTTATTTTCTTTTCAGAAAGCATTGTTTTGCCGCCATAACGCCGTTGGGTCTTTTGGATGGCTTCAATCAATTTTTGACTTTGTTTAAAATCAGTGTTTTGAAATTTATCATTTTGAAGAGTGGCAAGATAGGCCAAGAATCCTGTTTTGATAAAATTGCTGTATAATGAATCCTTAACTACTCTCCCCTGTTGAACAAATTCTTTTGGAGACACCCATTTATTATTTTCGTCATCTGGTATTGGAAAAAGACGAAGTGCATCACCCTCTAGTGTATTAAACAATAAACTAACCCGTTGATCGGCTTCTTTAAATTCTTTTTGAATAGCGGTAGGTACTTGAGCACTGTAGGCTTCTTCAAGATATGGGCCTAATTTATAATTTAGATTTTTATCTAAAAAGTCAATTAGTGCGGCATATTTTTGTTCTTTTGGAAGACCGATGACACTGCGAATAGTGTCAGCTTTTTTTGGTTTTAAATAAATTATGGGGACATTATACCACAATTGTGGACTTTCTTGCATGGACAAAAACACCTGATTGGCTTCAAAATTATTATAGGTGTCTTTTTTTGAGAGTTTCCTTAGCAACTCTGAGGCATACGTGTTTACAGGTTTCATTCGGCCATCAGAGTCTTGAATGACCAACTCTCCAAATCGATTGGACTCCTCTACAGGAGTAATATTTGCCGATAGGATAGAATCTATTTGTTGTTGTGTAGGTCGCAACATTTGATGATCCGAAGTATGTGATAATTGTGCATTGACTCCAAAGGATAGTAATGAAAATACAAGAATTGAAAGCTTTGCTTTTTTGCGCTTAATTTTATTCAATTGCTGACGTAAAGTCTCCATTCTAGCCCCTTTACTGAGTAAAATAGCCATCAAGCCAAAATACAATAAATAGTACCCCAAATACGTAAACCAAGTACCCCAATAATCGTGATTTACCGATAGAATTGTTCCTTTTTCATCGGGATCAAAAGAGGATTGAAAGAAGCGGTAACCTCTATGATTTAAAATATTATTCATATAAATATGAAAATCAAAATCGCCATCTTTATTATCAAAAACAGTGACTTTACTTTCATAAGATGAATAGCTTTTTTCAGTGCCTGGATAACGTTCTGCTATAAAATCGTTGAGTTTGATATCAAATGGCAATTCAAGTGTTTTTGAGCCGTATTTAAATGCAAAATCTAGCCCTCCAACGTTAATTTGTTTAAAAGGGTTACTTATCCCCTGTCCTCCAAGAAGTTTAACAGTTTTTGTTTCTCCACTTGCAGTCACTCTAAGAGCAATACCATCTTCATCGCCTTTGAGAAGTTTAGACTTTTTAACCACATCAAAGACGCCTTTTATGACTGGTTTGGGAAATACAATAGCTTGATTTCCAATAATATAACGCGATCGCAATACCAAAGGCTGAATACTGTCTTTAACGAGTTGTCCTTGAGTACCCGTTGCCATGGTCATGAATTCTCCCTCAAAAGGGGATTGAATGGTCAATCCTTTATCCGAAAAAGTTAAATTGATGGCACCAGGCGTTGGTTTATTAAGCGCATACAATACATTATGAATACTACTGACTTCCCCAACCTTTAAGAAGTGATTGTGTGGTGCACCACTTCCCGCTTCCACCAATTTTAAGTAATATTCTCCAGATTCATCAGGAACAATATCTTCTTCTGCTCCTGAAATAAAATCGATAAGCTCTACAACTACTGGCGTCTTTCCGTATGTTGTACTGTAGCTGTAGTCATTTTCTAATCGTGGCGAAAAGTCAACTTCATCATTGCGAACCAACCGCTGTAGCTCGCCGTCTATTTTAAAATCGCCATCAATATATGTGGTTAGATATGTTTTTTGGGATAAGAATGTGTTTTCGGTCGCACCTTCTCTTATGGCCATCATGCCTTCAAAGCTATAGTAGCGTGTGATAAAAGCACCTAGAAGAATAAAAATGAATGATAAATGAAGTACAAGAGTGGCCCATTTTTCTTTTCGTAAAAGGCGATATCTAAAAATATTACCCACAAAATTAATCATAAAAACAACCATAATGGCCTCAAACCACCAAGCGTTGTATATTAAATTTCTTGAGTATGGTGTTGGCGAAGTACTTTGACCAACGTCCAAAAATGTACCAACAGCCATCGCTGTGGCATAAGCAATAAATAAGACTGCTGTTAGGCGCGTAGAAAAAAGAATGTTAGCAATTTTTTTGAACATCAAAAAAAGTAAATTTAGTGGACGACAAAGGTACTTACTTTTTACAAAAAAGTAATTTTAAAACAACGCTTTTAACACTTATTTTAATAATTATTTTATAAAGCATATTATTCACTTTCAAAAAACCCTATACTTGTGTAAATTAGCATTATGATTTCTATTGTAGTATTAGGAGCTGGAAATGTTGGCACACATTTGTGTAAGGCAATAAACGATGCTGAAAATTTGAATCTTGTTCAATGGTACAACAGGTCTAAAAGTAATAATTCTACAGAAAATACGGACATAGAAAAATGTTATAATCTAGATAACCTTGCATCTGCAGATGTTTATATTATTGCAGTAAGTGATAGCGCAATCGAACAACTTTCAAACGATTTTCCGTTCAAAAACCAACTCGTGGTACATACCTCAGGAAGTGTTTCAATGCGGTTTTTAAATGCCAAAAATAGAAGAGGTGTTTTTTACCCGCTTCAAACATTTTCAAAGATTGCAGACGTAGATTTTAAAAACGTTCCCATTTGTATTGAATCTACTGACAAAAACGACAGAAACACTTTAAAACAAATTGCTGATGCTTTGAATTGTCCTTCGTATTCTATCAACTCCGAACAACGTCAGGCCTTGCATTTGAGTGCTGTTTTTGTAAATAATTTCACCAACCAATTGTATCGAATCGCACACGAGCTGACCGATGAAAAAAGCTTGGATTTTGAAATTCTAAAACCACTCATCCTTGAAACGGCAAAAAAAGTACAACATTTATCACCATATATGGCACAAACGGGTCCTGCAAAAAGATGTGATAAAAAAACGATAAAAACACATTTAAAAGATTTGGAATCCTACCCAGATTATAAAGAATTATACGAGCAACTTACAAAATCAATTCAAAAAACACATGGCTAAGAAAAATTACAAAACACTTTTGAAAACTATAACAACACTCATTTTTGACGTAGATGGTGTTCTAACGGATAGCTCGTTGCTGGTCAATACCAATGGAGATTTACTTCGTAAAATGCACACAAGAGATGGCTATGCACTTCGTGCAGCTGTTGACGCAGGCTTAAATATATGCATCATTTCTGGAGGAAAAAATGAAGGTGTTCGCCAGCGATTGGAAGGTTTGGGAATAAAAGATGTTGTTTTGGGAGCACATGACAAAGTGAAGCATTACCACCACTTGTTAGACAAATACAATTTATCCACTGAACAGGTGTTGTATATGGGTGACGATATTCCTGATTTTCCTGTCATGAAATTAGTTGGTCTCCCCTGCTGTCCTCAAGATGCTGCGCCGGAAATTAAAGCCATTTCAGACTATATATCTCATGTCAATGGTGGTTGTGGTGCCGTTAGAGATATCATAGAACAAGTCATGAAAGTAAAAGGACTTTGGATGGGTGATTTTGATGCTCAAAATGACTAATTTTAAATGCTTAAAAATAGACTAAAATCCAAAAATTTAATTTTAGCTTCAGGTTCTCCAAGAAGACAAGAGCTGCTAAAGTCACTGGGGGTACCTTTTGAAATTCGACTTAAAGAAATTGACGAAACGTATCCTAAACATCTTAAGAAAAGTGAAATTTCAGACTATCTTGCTCAGCTTAAATCAAATGCATTTGAGGAAGAGTTGACCTCTGATGACCTCCTCATTACAAGTGACACTATTGTTTGGAATCAAAATACAGCACTGGGAAAACCAAAATCTAAAAATGATGCCTTTAAAATGCTTCAAAAACTAAGTGGAAAAACACACGAAGTGATCACCTCTGTTTGCCTAAAAAGCCTACAAAAAGAAGGTGTTTTTAATTCTATAACAAAAGTGACATTCAAAGAGTTATTAACCGAAGAAATTCATTTTTATATTGATAACTACAATCCAATGGACAAAGCTGGAGCATATGGCATTCAAGATTGGATTGGACAAATTGGTGTTACAAAAATTGAAGGGTCATACTTTAATGTTATGGGCTTCCCTATCCATAAAATCTACTCTCAATTATTGAAATTCTCTGAAAAACTCTAAAGCTCTTTTTTCGTTGTAGTACACGCCGCCTTTTGAAATAAACCCAACATGGCCTCCTTTTTCTGGAGTTTCCAAATGTAAATATTTGCTCTTTTGGGCCATTTCATATGGAAAGCAAGAGGGTGTTAGAAATGAATCATTTTTGGCATTAAGCAACAAAACAGGGGTTTCTATTGAAGATAAAAAATGTAAACTGCTTGATTTTTTATAATAATCTGCTGCATTTTTAAAACCATTAGCTTTGGCGGTATAGACTTCGTCTAGCTTTCTTAAAGTCCAAACAGAATACAGTGCTTTTCTAGAAATTTTTTCTGGAAATTGACGTTGCTTTTGCATCAATTTATACTTTAAGCCAATCATAAAATAAATATGAAATAATATATTTTTAAATTGATGTAATGATTTTGATGAGGCCGCCAAGTCTACTGGAACAGATACTGCCATTGCAGCTTTTAATTGCGAAGGTATGCTTTGATTTTCACCCAGGTATTTTAAAACAATATTTCCTCCCAAACTTACCCCTTTAAGGAAAAATGAATTGTACTTATAATTTGCTATAATATGGGCAATTACCTCTTTTAAATCATTTGTTTGACCAGAATGAAAGCTTGAAAATTTTTTATTTAATTCCCCACTACAACTTCTAAAATTTACACAAACAGCATCAACCCCATTGCTGTTGAAATGCCTTGCAACACCCGTTACATAGGGCCGCTGACCATCACCTTCCATACCATGTAATAAGATGATAAGTTCATCGGATGGTGCTTTGGAATAACTCCAATCTAAATCTAAAAAATCACCATCACACAGGTTAATACGCTCTCTATTTTGGTGAATCTTTATACGACGAAATAAGCCCGAATAGACTGTTGCTACAAATCCATTTCGAAACAATTTTAAAGGAGCAAAAAAAGAATCAATTTGTGGCATGAACTACTTTGATATTTAAAATATGTTTTGTTTCTGAAGTGGCTAAAAATCGAGCGTCTGGTCGCATTCCTACAACCCAAACAACCTCTTCATTTGAACATAACAAAAGTACTTTTGATTTTTGTATAAGTGATAATTTCTCATCTTTAAAATACTTGCTCAACTTCTTTTTACCATTCATTCCAGAGGGATAGAAAAAATCACCTTCTACCCACGAGCGCAGGACTAATGGAAATTGAAGTTTATCATGATCTAAAAACAAAGTATTTTTAGAAGAATTACCCAAATTTGAATCTAATGTGAAATTAAGATGAATACCAAATTCGCTTAGTTTTATTTCCTTGACTAAATTTGTAATACTTAAAAAAAAGTCCAATTTTGAAGCTGATTTTGGCGTCAAAATTAGGACGTTTCTATCTTTTAAAACTGCATGGGTATTGGAGTGGATTTGCTTCCCCGATTGTGCGTCAACCAAATGATATAGCTCATCCAAATCTGTAAATCCATATTTTCCAAATAAAGGATAAATGTAAGAACGTAATGGGTTGAGTAATTTAAGTTGTTTAATGTCATAATGGGTTTCGTTTGGGTTTGAAAATGTTACAACTCTACTTTCAATATCCTCAATATGATTTTTTAACAAATCTTGCGATGCTAACAGATTATTTTGAGTTGTATTTAGCGCGTCAAGAATTGTTGGATAAATAGATTTTAGCACAGGAACAAGCTCATGGCGTAATGCATTACGTTTGTATTTTAGACTTGTGTTACTACTGTCTTCACACCATTGAATATGATGCATTTTTGCATATTCACAGATTTGATTTCTGGAAAATGGTAAAAGTGGTCGAACAATCTTATTATTGATCTTTGGAATTCCTGTTAACCCATCAATACCAGAACCCCTGCTAAGATTGATAAAAAATGTTTCTAAATTATCATCGGCATGATGGGCAGTAAGTATTACATCAAATTGGTGAGTTCTGCAAAGTTCGTCAAAAAAATTATAGCGCAACTCTCGTGCGGCCATCTGAATCGAAATTTTAGAGTTCTCTGCAAAATGAGTGGTATTGAATTGTTTAGTGAAAAAAGTTAATTTGTGTGTTTTTGCATAATCTGAAACAAACGCTTCTTCTCTATCGCTTTCCTCCTTTCGTAACTTAAAATTACAATGTGCTAAAGCAATATTTAATCTAGATTTTAAACACAAATCCGTTAAAATCATGCTGTCTAAACCACCAGAAACTGCAACCAAAATCTTTTGTTCAAAAAGTAACGGAAACTGTGATTTTATATGTTTTTCAAAAGCCAATTGCATTGCACAAAAATACTAATTAATTTTCCAGAGCTTCTCGCATTGCTTGTGCTTTTACAAGACATTCTTCATATTCGTGTTCTGGTTGGCTTTTGTAAGTGATAGCACTTCCTACAGAAAAGGAAATATAAGAAGTTGATTTATTGTATAAAATACTTCTAATGACCACATTAAAATCAAAATCACCAGATGGAGTAAAATATCCAATTGCACCAGAATATAGCCCTCGCTTGGCATCTTCCAATTGTTCAATTATTTTCATGGCTGATATCTTTGGTGCACCTGTCATACTGCCCATTGGAAAAGTAGATTTGATGACATCTACAGATGAATATTCCTCTCTTATTGTTGCGCTTACCGTTGAAATTAAATGATGAACTTGAGCAAATGTATAGAGGCCACAAAGTTCATCAACTTTTACAGAACCTTTTTCTGCAATTCTTGATAAATCATTGCGTACCAAATCTACAATCATAACGTTTTCACTGCGTTCTTTGGGGTTGGCTTCTAAATTGGCTTTCAATTTTGCATCTTCTTCAACATGAACAGATCGCTTGGAAGTTCCTTTTATAGGTTGAGAAATGACACTATTTCCATTTTTCTTCAAATACCGCTCCGGAGAAGCAGACAATGCAAAATGTTCACCATTTTTTAAATATGCAGAAAATGGGGGTTGAGAACTTTTTTGAAGTTTGTAAAAGGTTGCTAGAGGATCTATAACACCATGCGAAAAAAATTCTTGACAAAAATTGGCTTCATAAATATCTCCTCTACGGATATGATTTTGCAGAGATTTTACTTTTTC
>CBFHNG010000045.1:0-13929 GCA_965657165.1 Flavobacteriaceae bacterium | reverse complement strand
TTTCTGCAAGATATAGGGGCTCGTGATCTTGGGTGCGTAAATCACGTTTCAACCAGACGATGTTTGTTTTAGCTCTTTTCAATCTCCATGTCCATTAAACACGTAAAAGTAACGAAAACAGTAGTTTATGGTTTTAATTTTAAGATAGATTTATAAAAAAAAAGCGACACTAGGGCCGCTTTTTTATTGTGGGATTTATTTTTATTTTTTGTTGAATTCAAAGACTTGTCCGCCAATATTCAATTCGAAGCTAGTTTTATCGGAATTGAATTGCATTTCAAGGCCGGCTTCATCAGAGATGAATTTACCACCACCATCATTGGTGAGTGGTAGGGCAGGCTGACCTTCAGCTGTAGCCACAAGCTCTCCATTCTTTTCAGAAATGGTGATGACCATTGGAAATGCTGCTGAAGTATAATCTCCAAAATATCCAGTTAAATCTTCAGCATTTTCTGCAGCAATTTCTGGTGTCCATCGGTTGTTGCTAGAGTCCACATCTGGTAAAACAAAATCTGGATCAATCACAACACTTTTTAGAGGTTCTGTAGAATCGTATTTGAATGTCCATTTTTTGTTGCGTTTCCAAATTTCTACTGGGAGTGTGTGTCTTGTTTTTGCGCCACTTTCTGTTGTAAATTCCAAAGTTACTGGCATTGGCATTTGCTGTAGGTTTTCAATGGTTACAATCGCTCCTTTAGAGGGGTCACCATCTTCATATTTAACTCTATTGATGGCCTGGTCTAATTTCCAATTGTGAATAAACCATCCACGCCAGAACCAGCTGAGTTCCTCACCACTTACATTTTCCATTGTTCTGTAAAAATCATCTGGAGTGGGGTGTTTATAGGCCCAACGGTTGATGTATTCTGTAAAGGCTTCATCAAAACGTTCTTCTCCAAGAATATGTTCGCGAAGCATTTCTAGTCCAGCACCTGGTTTGTAGTAAGCCAAAAGCCCTAAATTTCGTTCTTTTAAATTGTCTGGAGCCGTATATATTGGTTCCATTCTATCATTAACTAACACTCCAGAAAAACGATGCATATTTCGCTTAGGTTCTTTGTACTCACCATTATTAAAAGCATCTGTACTTAACGAATTGATAAAAGTATTAAACCCTTCATCCATCCAAGCATGAAGACGCTCATTGGAACCTACAATCATAGGAAACCAAATGTGACCAAACTCATGATCTGTTACCCCCCAAAGTCTTTCATTTTTACTTTTCCAGCTACAGAATACAATTCCAGGGTATTCCATCCCACCTTGATTTCCGGCAACATTAATGGCTGCAGGATAAGGGTATTCAAACCATTTTTCTGAATAATGTTCAACGGATGCTTTTGTATATTCTGTTGAGCGTGCCCATGAATCCATAGTATTGCTTTCAACAGGATAAACAGACATGGCCATAGATGTTTTACCGCTAGGTAAGTTGATGCGTGCCGCATCCATGATAAATGCTTTTGATGAAGACCAGGCGACGTCTCTTGAATTTTCAATTCTAAATTTCCATGTCAATCGGTCTTTGCCTTGTGGTCTTGAGTTTGGATCATTAATTTCTTCCGCGGAGCGGATAATAACAGTTTCGTCACTCGATGCTGCTTGTTCCAATCGTTTGAGTTGAGTTTCAGTATACACGTCTTCTGGATTTAGTAACTCCCCTGAACAAACCACAAGATGGTCGGCTGGTGAGTTGATATGAACATCAAATGTTCCATATTCCAAATAAAATTCTCCAGCGCCTAAGTAAGGCAATGTGTTCCAACCCGAAACATCGTCATAAACACACATTCTTGGATACCACTGTGCCAGATTGAAAATGCGTCCATTTTTGGTTTCCAAAACCCCCATTCTGTCTGATCCATAATCAGGAGAAGTAAAAGAAAAATCAATATTGATATGAATTCTACCTCCATTGGCTGCCAATGGTTTTGGTAAGTAAATTTTCATTCTTGTATCAGAAATATCATATTGAGCGTCAACTTTTGAAATTCTCTTTTTGGAATTTTTCTTTCGATTTTTTGAAGAACCTTTGAAGCTCTTGCTTTCATATCCTAGAGAAACATTTCCGATGGTGTATCCGCCATCAAAATCTTGCCCTTTGGCACCATTTCGACTTCCACTCAAGGGAATAATTGCATTACCTCTAGAGTCTTTTTTAAATAGGTTTTGATCCACTTGAACCCACAAAAATTCCAATGCATCTGGACTGTTATTGGTGTAGGTAATAACCTCAGATCCAGTAAATTGTTTTGTATCTTCATTCAAATGAATGTCAATTTTGTAATCAGCACTGTTTTGCCAATAGGCATGACCTGGTTTTCCGCTAGCCGATCGTGTAGCAGTTCCATTTTTGGTGTAAAATCCGTGCCCAAAAGCAGCATTGTAATCATAGACAGATTTCGGTTGTTCTTGAGAAAAAAGCGATGTTGACAACAACATAATGCTGCATGTCAGTAGATAATAATACTTGTTCATAGATGATTTTTTTTGAATAAAATGTTTGTGAAAATAGTTGAATTAATTGTATTGTGTATAAAACTTTTTGTTAAAATGATTTAACCATTATAAAAAATGGATTTGTGTTCCCAAAGAATGGAAACAAACATTCCGAGGTAGATAACGGCAACTACAAATTTAATAAAAGTAGAGGTCAAAAACCCAAGAAAAGATCCAAAAGCAGCTTTAAGTGCTGTTTTTGAATCGGCTTTGTTAAGCATTTCACCAAAAAGCGCTCCTAAAAATGGGCCAATAATTATACCTCCTGGAATTGGGGAGAATAAGCCCACCAAAAGTCCAATTGTTGTGCCAATCATTCCTGCTCTTGAACCTCCAAACTTTTTTGTACCCATAGCGGGGATAAAGTAGTCCAAAACCCATATGATAATGGCAATAATAAGGGTAATGATTAAAAACTTCTTACTTACTTCAATAAGGGGTGAAAAGTAAAGCAAAAGAAATCCAAACCAACTGGTTATTGGGCCAGGTAATACAGGTAAAAAACTACCGATTACGCCAAGTAACATCAAAACTGCAGCAACAACAATTAGAAATAGCTCCATAAAATTTGTTTACTTTTAGACGAAAAAACGCCAAAAATGTTACACAAAATTAACACTTTATTAGTTTTAATTTTATGATGTTAAAATTATAAATATACTACTTTTGTAAAAAATAATCATCTATGAACGCCCTTTCAGAACTTATCGAGTTAATTACCCTAAAAAAAATCAACGATTATACCTTTATTGGCAACAATTATAGCGCTCCGTGGGGTAGAGTATTTGGAGGTCAGGTTTTGGCCCAATCGCTTTATGCGGCCTATCAGACTGTTCCCAAAGACCGATTTGTACATTCTATGCATGCCTATTTTATTTTGGGTGGAGATCTCAACATTCCTATAAAGTACGAAGTTGATATTATTAGAGATGGTGGTAGTTTTACAACGCGAAGAGTTGTTGCTTTTCAAAATGAAAAAGCAATTTTCAATATGTCTGCTTCTTTTCAAAAAGTCCAAGATGGTGTGAATCATCAAATTGCAATGCCCAACGTATTGCCACCACAAAATCTCATCAAAAGCGAAGAACATATTGAAAAGTTTAAAACTATTTTACCAACTACATACAAACGCTACAAGGCATCTTTACCTAAAATATTTCAGTTTAAACCAGTGGATGATATGCTGTCAAAGTTGGTAAAGAATAGTCCGCCATATGATAATATTTGGTTTAAAACGGTAGAGGAAATTGGAAAAAATAAGCCTTTGCAGCACCAGCTTTTGGCCTATGCATCAGATTACAACATCCTTCGTCCAGCGTCTATGCCACATCGCGAATTACTCAACACCAAAGAAGTATTCTACACTAGTTTGGATCATGCCATTTGGTTTCATCGCGATTTTGATTTGAGCAATTGGTTGTTGTATTCAATAGACAGTCCAAGTGCTTCCAACTCCAGAGGGTTTTCTAGGGGCAGTATTTTTGATAAAAATGGAACCTTAATTGCTTCCGTGGCACAAGAAGGCTTGATGCGTATTATTGGAGAACGTAATGCATAGAGCGCTACTATTTTTTCATTTTTTCTTTAAATTCTTCAACATCAATTGAAGTATCTTCAACAATATTAAGGGCTTTATCAACTATAGCTTTTGGGTTTTTTGTATAGCCTAGACCTATGGCAATTTTTGTCAAAATTAGAACTTCATGCTCGTCTTTAATATGGTCTGCATATACCATTCTCGCCAAATCAAACAAACGCTCCAAGCGGCGTTCCGAAGTAATTGGAGGATTAATCGGGTGTGATTTATAATCTTCTAAAATGGCATCATATACCAATTTTGAAATGTCTAATTTTCTGGCTAAACGATCCAAAAACGCCTTTTCTTCTGCTGTGATGACATTGTCATCCATTGCAATTCGTACAATTGCTGCAAAATGGTCTTGATTACGTTTTTTGAATCCACTATCAAATAATTTGGAAAAAGTCATGCCTTTTTAGTTTTGGGGTGAGCTACAAGCCTACATATTTTTTTTTAAAAATGGTAATAATGTTTTGTATTGAAATTATTTTTTGTGGTGGGTTGTTCTAATGTTTTATATTTGTAAAAATTAGTTTTAGTTGAGCAAAAGTGAGCTTTCTCAAAAATTTGTACAGTCTTTGAAACTTCAAAAACTGTGTGAACGTATGTCCATTCCTCAACAAAAAACTCAACTTAAAGGGCTTATAGGTTCTGCGTTTTCGTTTACAATTGCAGCAGCATTTCGCCAACAAAAAAAACCTTTCTTACTGATTTTTGACTCCAAAGAAGACGCTGCTTTTCATCTGAATGATTTAGAACTGATTTTACCCACAGAGGATGTGCTTTTTTATCCTGGAAGTTACCGAAGACCCTACGAAATTGAAGAAACAGACAATGCCAATGTTTTACTTCGAGCCGAGGTCCTTAATAGAATAAATAGCAGAAAAAAACCAGCATTATTGGTGACCTATCACGATGCACTTTTTGAAAAGGTGCTTTCCAAAAAAGAACTCAATCGCCATACGTTTAAAATCAATTCTGGGGATAATTTAAGTATAGAATTCATCAATAATCTCCTTTTTGAATACCATTTCAAACGGGTTGATTTTGTGACTGACCCTGGAGAGTTTTCTGTTCGTGGAGGTATTGTTGATGTCTTTTCGTTTGCTCACGACACCCCCTACAGAATAGAGTTTTTTGGCGATGAGGTTGAGAGTATTCGTACCTTTGATATTGCCTCTCAACTTTCATTAAATACACACAACGCGCTTCAAATTATTCCCAATATAGAACACAAACACCATAACGAAAAACGGGTTGGGTTTTTAGAGTATATTTCAAAAGATACCACCGTGTTCTCCTCCAATTTACCTTCACTTTTGGGGTCTATGGATTTGTTGTTTGAAAAAGCAACTATAGCATTCGATAAGCTAGAACATACTGTAAAACAAAGTGCGCCATCAGATTTGTTTTGTACAGGACAAATTTTTAAAGACCTATTGCCTCAATTTTCAGTTGTAGAATTTGGACAGGATGTATTGTTTCAAGACAGCAGTTCAAATGCATTATATTTTGAAACAAGTCCTCAGCCCTCATTCAATAAACAATTCAATTTGCTCATTCAAGATTTGAATCAACATCACAATGATGGCTATCAAACTATAATCTGTTGTGCCAATACGCAACAAGCACAACGTTTTCACGATATTTTTGAGGAGCACGATTCGGTTGTTCATTACAAAACGCTTGTATTGTCTTTACATCAAGGTTTTATCGATCATGACCACAAAATTGTGTGTTATACCGATCACCAACTTTTTGAGAGGTATCATAAGTTCCACCTCAAAAATGGCTTTTCCAAAAAACAAGCCATTACTTTACGGGAGTTAAACAGTCTTGAAGTGGGCGATTATGTCACACATATCGATCATGGAATAGGGCGCTTTGGAGGACTCAAAAAAATTGATGTAGAAGGTAAACTTCAAGAAGCTATTAAGTTAATTTATGGCGAGCGTGATGTGCTATATCTTAGCATTCATTCGTTGCACAAAATCACAAAATTTAATGGTAAAGATGGTAAGCCGCCAAAAATTTATAAGCTCGGCAGTAAAGCGTGGAAAACACTAAAACAAAAAACCAAATCTCGTGTAAAAGAGATTGCGTTTAATCTTATTCAATTGTATGCAAAACGAAAGCTGCAAAAAGGCTTTCAGTACCGTCCCGATAGCGCCATGCAATTGGAGTTGGAATCTTCTTTTGTGTATGAAGACACCCCCGATCAAATTACGGCTACTGCCGATATCAAAAAAGATATGGAAAGCGAGCGCCCTATGGACCGTTTGGTTTGTGGTGATGTGGGCTTTGGCAAGACAGAAGTTGCCATTCGTGCTGCATTTAAAGCGGTAGATAATGGCAAACAAGTTGCGGTTTTAGTACCTACTACAATATTGGCTTTTCAACATGCCAAAACATTCAAAAATCGTTTAAAAGAGTTTCCGGTTACTATTGATTACTTAAATCGATTTAAAACCGCCAAACAAAAACGCCAAACTCTTGAACAATTGGAAAATGGCCAAATTGACATTATAATTGGAACACACCAATTGGTCAACAGGGCTGTCAATTTCAAGGATTTAGGGCTTTTAATAGTTGATGAAGAACAAAAATTTGGTGTGGCAGTCAAAGAAAAATTAAAGACCTTAAAAGAAAATGTTGATGTATTGACACTAACAGCAACCCCAATTCCTCGAACGCTTCAGTTTAGTCTTATGGCTGCGCGTGATCTTTCGGTAATTACCACGCCGCCACCCAACCGTTTTCCTATTGAAAGTCAAGTGATTCGCCTCAACGAATCCATCATTCGTGATGCTATAAGTTATGAAATTCAAAGAGCTGGGCAGGTGTTTTTTATTCATAACCGTATCGAAAACATCAAAGAAGTTGCTGGAATGCTTCAACGGTTGGTACCAGATGCTAAAATTGCGGTAGGTCATGGACAATTGGATGGAAAAAAACTCGAGCAATTGATGCTCGATTTTATGGATGGCGCATTCGATGTTTTAGTCAGCACAACTATTGTAGAAAGTGGTTTAGATGTACCAAATGCCAATACGATTTTTATCAATAATGCAAATAATTTTGGCCTAAGCGATCTTCACCAAATGCGAGGACGAGTAGGGCGAAGCAACAAAAAAGCATTTTGTTATTTTATCACACCCGACTATCATGCAATGACCGATGATGCACGAAAGCGTATTACTGCTTTGGAACAATATACTGCTTTGGGAAGTGGATTTAATATTGCCATGAAAGATCTTGAAATTCGCGGCGCTGGAGATTTGCTTGGCGGCGAGCAAAGCGGGTTTATCAATGATATTGGATTTGAAACCTATCAAAAAATCCTAAACGAAGCTATTGAAGAGCTCAAAGAAAATGAATTTGAACACTTGTTCAATACAGAAGATACTACAAAAACCTATGTTAAAGAATTGACGATTGATACCGATTTTTCTTTACTTTTCCCCGATGATTATGTGAATAACATTTCGGAGCGACTACGACTTTATAACACTCTAAATGGTCTTAAGACTGATGCTGAACTCAAAACATTCGAAGCGGAAGTTATCGATCGTTTTGGACCATTACCAACAGAAGTTGTTGACTTGTTTGACAGTGTCAAAATAAAATGGATTGGTATGCAATTTGGGTTAGAAAAAATAATGATGAAACAACACAAAATGGTGGGGTATTTTATCCCAGATCAAACCAGTAAATTCTTTGACTCCCCTCAATTTGCAACACTTTTAAACTATGTACAAAAACAACCAAATATCTGTACTCTTAAAGAAAAACAAACACGCAGTGGTTTGCGGTTACTGCTCACTTTTAATAAGGTAAATTCCATTCAGGAGGGGCTACAGTTTTTGCATCAAATAATGGCTTGATTTTTGATATTTATATTTAAAATAATACCCATGACTAAATCTACTTTGTTTGTTTTTATGTTGTGTATGCCCATGCTTTGGGCACAACATGAACTCCGTGCAACATTCACACCCGCCGAAAATTTTGAAATAGCAATTCTTTATAAAATCAACCCAAAAAACCTGTCCTATACCACACATGCCAAATTTGATGATGATGGTCATTTAACCATGGCTTTGGATAGCACCATTACCAGCGGTATGTACCGCTTGGTTTACGCCATGCCTCAAGAGGTATATAATTTTGATGTCATGTACAATGCTAAAGAAGATATTGAGCTTAAATTTAATCAAGAAACGGGCTTGGAATATGTACACTCAGAAGAAAATAAACTCCTCAACCAATACTATAGTACCATGGCTGAAATTGGTCAAAATATTGGTGAATTGTACAAAAAAGAATCTTTAGATTCTTTGGCATTAGTACAGCTTTTTGAAACCCAACGCGCCAAACAACTAGAATTTGAAACGCAGTCTAAAGATTTAATGGTACACGAATTTATTAAGGCAAACAAGCGCTATGTTCCCCTTCAAATAGAACCTTTAGACCAGTATTTAGGACATATCAAAAACCATTATTTTGATGCCGTAGACTTTAAAAACCCGTTGTTGATGGCCTCAAATTTTTTTAGTGAACATGCCATTAATTATGTTTTTGGAATGACGGGAGCATCGATGTCACCAGAACTTCTAAAAGACAATTTAAACTCTTTAAACCAAATTTTATTGGACGCTGCTACCCCCGAAACACGTTATGAAATTTTTAAAGTCTTACGTCTACAAATATTAGAGGCCAATTATGAACCTTTAGCATTAGAGCTATCAAATGAAATTTTGAGACCTTTGGCCATTGCTCTAAATGACAACGTAGGCCTTCAAGCCATACAGGATTTTGAGCGCACCGCAGTAGGTTCAAAAGCGCCTAATTTTGAGCTTGAGGAAGAAACAAAAGAGCGCCCTGCCAAAACGTTTTATGATTTGGATGATGCAACATCCTATATTCTTGTTTTTTGGAGTAGCAGTTGCAGTCATTGTGTTGATGAGGTGCCACAAATTCATAACTGGATAGCTGAACATCAAAATCATAATAGTGCTGTTGTTGCCATAGGGCTCGAAGAAGAACCCTATAAATGGAATACCATGAAATATGATATGCCTCAATTTACACATGTATTGGCCCTAGGCAAATGGGAACATCCTCTGGTGCAGCGCTTCAATATTACAGCAACCCCTTTTTATATGGTCTTGGATCAAGAAAAAAACATCATCGCAAAACCCCAAAATTTAGAAGATTTAAAACCTTTTATTCAAAAATGATAAAAAGCATTTTTGAGATGCTGAATTTCAAAACTACCTTTCTTTTTTACGATACTAATTACATCGAAGCGCACTTCTAAGTCTAAATTATTTTGTTGAACATAATAATTAACAGCTTCAACAATGCGTTGCTGTTGTTTGGGTTTTAAAAATAGCGCAGGGTTCCCAAAAAAATCCGTTGAACGGGTTTTGATTTCTACCGCAATAAGCGTGTTATTTTTTTGCACAATCAAATCCACTTCGGCCTTTCGGTAGCGGTAATTTTTTTCTAAAATACTATAGTTGTTTTGTATCAAAAACCGTGCAGCTTCGGCTTCGCCTTTACGGCCCAGTTGATAAGAATTGCTCATAGGTGTAGGTGGGTTTTAAAAGGTGATTTGGGTATCGTTAGCAGTTACAGTTAAAGTAATTTTTCGGCCAAAAATAAGGGCGCGATTTTCGAGTTCGTGACCAGCGGACATACCAAAAGCGACAGGGATATCATAGGGTTCCAGCACCTCTAAGATGAGCTGCTCCACGCTACTGCCCCAAGCCGTAGTATTGGGTTTTATTTTTGTCATATCGCCAACAAGGACTCCGACACAATGCTCAAAATATCCAGCACGTTTTAAGCTTTGTAGCATTCGATCGATATGGTATTTGTATTCGCCAATCTCTTCAATAAATAAAATTTTTCCTCGTGTATCCAATTGTGAAGGACTTCCAAGTTGACCTGCCAATAAAGTTAAGTTCCCACCAACCAAAACCCCTTTGGCGCTGCCTTTTCGATTGTTGTTTTGGGCTTCAATTTGATAGGTGTTTAACGTTCCAAAAAGACTCGATTTTAGCGTTTCAATTGATGAAGAAATTGCATTCCGATCGTCTTCCATATTCACCGCCATCATGCCGTGAATGCTTTCAAAACCAAGTTGTTGCAACCTGTTATGAAAGGCAGTAATGTCCGAATAACCAATCAGCCATTTGGGCTGTTTTTTAAAAGCATCAAAATTCAAATCATCCAAAATACGCACACTTCCATAACCCCCACGTGCACACCAAATGGCCTTTGCATTGGGGTGGTCCAAAGCCCATTGCATATCCGATCGGCGCTGGGCATCAGTTCCCGAAAAATGATGGTTTTGTGCAAAAAGATGTTCACCCAAAACTGGAACAAGTTCCCAACTTTTCATTAGGTTTTGGGCCGCCTCAATGGCTTGTTGTCGTCCTTTTAAAATACCGGCTGGTGCAACAATAACAACGGTATCTCCTTTTTTTAAATAGTCTGGCGTATAAAATTTTTCTGATGGAGTAGATGGAGATGTTTGCGCATTCATTGTAGAGGTTTTATTGTATGTGCAGCTCGTCAAAAGCACAAACCATATGAGTGTTTTAAAATACATTTTTAAGGGCTTTTTGTAAAGATATAAAAATCTCCTTTGTTCTGTTTAAATTGCTGCTTTATTTGTGTATTTTTGTCCATACAATCTGAAAAAATGTCAAAACGATACACCCTTACTGCAGCGCTACCCTATACCAACGGTCCTATTCATATTGGTCACTTGGCAGGGGTCTATGTACCTGCCGATATTTATGCGAGATACTTACGTCTAAAAGGGCGCGATGTGGCCTTTATTTGTGGGAGTGACGAACACGGTGTGCCCATTACGATAAAAGCTAAAAAGGAAGGCATCAGCCCACAAGATGTCGTAGATCGTTACCATAAAATCATTAAAGATTCGTTTGATGAATTTGGAATTTCGTTTGACAATTATTCACGAACCTCTGCAGCTATTCATCACGATACCGCTTCAGATTTTTTTAAAACCTTACATCAAAAAGGAGAATTTTTAGAGGAAATCACCAATCAACTTTACGACAGTGAAGCACAACAGTTTTTGGCCGATCGTTTTGTCATTGGAACTTGCCCAAAATGTGGGCATACCGAAAGTTATGGCGATCAATGTGAAGCCTGTGGGACAAGCCATAATGCCACTGATTTGATCCATCCAAAATCGGCTATTACAGGCAATGTCCCCGAACTAAAATCCACTAAGCATTGGTATTTACCCCTGGACAAACACGAAGATTTTTTAAAACAATGGATTGGCAAAGGCCATAAAGCCGATTGGAAACCCAATGTCTATGGGCAATGCATGTCATGGATCAACGATGGGTTGCGTCCAAGAGCGGTAACGCGCGATCTCGATTGGGGTATTCCTGTACCTGTTGAGGGGGCCGATGGCAAAGTGCTCTATGTGTGGTTTGATGCGCCCATTGGCTATATTTCGTCCACAAAAGAATGGGCCAAAGCCCAGGGTAAAGATTGGGAACCCTATTGGAAAGACAAGGACACCACTTTGCTCCACTTTATTGGAAAAGACAACATTGTATTTCATTGTATCATCTTTCCAGCCATGCTCAAAGCAGAAGGCAGCTACATTTTACCTCAAAATGTACCCGCTAATGAATTTTTAAATTTAGAAGGTCAAAAATTATCCACCTCCAAAAACTGGGCGGTATGGTTGCCCGATTATTTAAAAGACTTTCCAAATCAACAAGATGTGTTACGTTATGTTTTAACGGCCACCGCACCAGAAACCAAAGACAACGACTTTACGTGGAAAGATTTTCAGGCAAGAAATAATAATGAACTTGTCGCCATTTATGGCAACTTTATCAATAGGGTAATGGTGCTTACTCATAAATATTATGACGCTAAAGTTCCTGCAGTAACCCAATTGACAGCAGCCGATAAAGAAGCCCTAGACACGCTACAACAGACTCCAAAAATTTTGGAAACGTCTTTGGAGCGCTTTCGTTTTAGAGAAGCCAGTCAAGAATTGATGAATTTGGCCCGTGTGGGTAACAAATATTTGGCCGATCAAGAACCTTGGAAACTGATTAAAACAGATCCAGAACGCGTAAAAACCATTATGAATACGGCGCTACAAATCTCCGCAGGATTAGCGCTACTTTCCGAACCCTTTTTGCCGTTTACCGCCAAAAAGCTACAACAAATGCTGCTTTTTAAGGAGGTTCACGCTGAATTTATTTCAGCGTCAGCGTCTCTAGCCTCCAAACCCCTCCTTCCAGAAGGACATACCATTGGACCAGCGTCTTTATTATTTACCAAAATAGAAGATGCGCAAATAGATGCACAACTCAAAAAACTACAAGCCAGCAAAACGGCCAATGCAGCAGCCACTACGGCTGCGCCTCAAAAATCCAATATACCTTTTGAAGATTTTTCAAAAATGGATTTAAGAATAGGAACGATTGTCGCCGCCGAAAAAATGCCTAAAACCAAAAAACTATTGGTCCTACAGGTTGATATTGGTACCGAAACCCGTACCATTGTTTCGGGGATTGCAGAGTTTTATACGCCCGATACTATAATAGGACAAAAAGTAACCGTTTTGTGCAACCTCAAACCACGAGCCCTACGTGGGGTGGAAAGCCAAGGGATGCTATTGATGGCCAAAGCTAGTGATGGCCAATTGGTATTTGTTCAACCCGACTCCAATCATACGGCCCCTAGTGGAATGGTTGTGGGGTAATAGTGTAACAAAAATAATACAATAGAACCCAAATGTCACGCTGAATTTATTTCAGCGTCAGTACCTCAACCATAAAAATCTGCGTTTTTCGTCCTTTTTCGTCCTTTTTTATGTCCAAAAACGCCCAAAAATGCCTTAAAAAAATGAGTCATTTTTCCCGCTTATGACGTAAATCCGCCCGTTTATTACGTCAACTCCATGCGATATTACATGACACTTGTTTTTTTTTGAAATGTATTTTTACTTTGTCCCATGACGAACTACCAAGCGTAGTTTTTAATAAAAAATTATATGACATGGCCCCAAACATAACATATACGACAACATATAATAATAGCACATTCGCTATTAAAGATTCATTACAGCAGCACAGTCAGGGGAATTGTGGCTTTTCCTTTTTGGGGTTCAGTAATACGCTTGATTTTGGGAGTGCGTTACCATACGAGGCAAAAGTCACGCCTTGCTGCTGTATATGTCATTCACTTACCAGCACAACACACCGTGTGGCCAGAGGGTCGGGGCAAGACCAAAAGCTTTGGGGTGAAGGGAAGGACAGAAGGACCGCAACTGGGCAATTGGATCACTCTAAGACTAACCTTAGTTTGTATTCCAGCTTGGAAGCGGTTCATTATGTCCTGATCCTGAGGCAAGCTCAGGTTGACAATATAAAGAGTCATACTGAACTCGTTTCAGTACGGCATGACAGTGTTAGTAATTATGATACAATAGAACCCAAATGTCACCCTGAACTTGTTTCAGGGAGCGTCCATGAAAAATTAAAATAATATTTAAAAATAATATAAACCCTAAAATTTAAATAACACATGAATATGAAAAAACTACTTTTTGCACTGAGTTTTTGTGTCTCAGTAATAAGTTTTGCACAAGTTGGTGTAGGTACAGCTACGCCAGATGCTTCTGCGCAATTGGATGTGGTCGCCACAGACAAAGGAATATTGATTCCTCGTCTTGATATTGTAGACCTTAATACTGCGGCACCAGTAGCAGCAGCTGATATAGACGTTAGTTTATTGGCTTATAATACCAACGCCACTTCTGGCAAAGGTTTTTACTA
>CBFHNG010000044.1:0-14176 GCA_965657165.1 Flavobacteriaceae bacterium | reverse complement strand
AGTCATTGTTTCAAAACACAAAACAATTATCCAAAATTGTATTCAACCACTTCAAGCCAATGATACCAAAGAAATTTCACCACATATGGCAAGCTGGCATTGAGTCAAATTCGTATTACTTAAAGCTATGTGGTTCTGGCGGTGGCGGATATATTTTGGGCTTTACTGAAGATATTCAAAAAGCACAAAAAGCACTTTCTGCTTATAAGTTAGAGGTCGTTTACAACTTCTAAAACCAACACATGAACATTTTTAAGAAACATACTTTGCTAAAGTTGCTAAGTATATTTTCTGTAGTTCGAGGCTATAATATTGTACTTATTCTTTTTGCGCAGTATCTGACATCAATTTTTATTTTATCACCAGATTCTGCGGTGTTAGATGTTTTGCTGGATCTCTATTTATTTGCAATCGTTTTGGCTACGGCAGGTGCTGTTGCCTCTGGATATATCATCAATAATTTTTATGACCAAGAAAAAGATTTAATCAATAGGCCTCAAAAATTTATTTTGGATCAAATTGTAAGTCAACAAACAAAACTTAAACTCTATTTTGTTTTAAATTTTTTAGTGCTTTTGGCAGCAAGTGCAATATCTTTTCGTGCGGTTTTATTTTTTGTATGTTATATTTTTTCCATTTGGTTTTATTCACATAAAATAAAAAAAATGCCAATTGTAGGAAATCTAACGTCGGCCTTGCTTTCAATAGTTCCATTTTTTGCTATTTTTCTTTATTTTCAAAATTACAATCAGTTGATTTTTGTTTTTGGGTTTTATCTTTTTCTCATTTTGGCGATGCGAGAACTGGTTAAGGATTTAGAAAATATAAAAGGTGATTTAGCTTTGAATTATCAAACTGTTCCTGTGATTTATGGAGAACGTTCAACCAAATTGATGATTACAGTATTCGTTATTATTAACATCAGCATTTCATTAATTTTGGTTTTAAATTTTGATTTAGGGCTTATGGACTATTTCTTTTGGGTCTCCATTTTAACTCTAATTGCTACTCTTTTTATGACCTGGAAAACGTCTTCAATAAAACAATATCATCGTATTCATAACATATTAAAAGTCTTAATTTTCTTTGGAGTTTTAAGCATAACACTTCTTAACCCTGCCATAATCATCAATAAGATTTTTTAGAGAGACCAACTCTAATTCTTATTTTAAACTGTACCTTTGACAAAAATTAATCATGCCAGTCAATCCTCGCCATAAAAAAACACAAAAGAAGTCTTCTTCTGTTCAAGGCAATAAAAAGTCATCTTTAATTCGATTGAATAAATTCATTTCTAATTCAGGAGTTTGCTCAAGACGTGAGGCAGATCTATTTATTAGTATTGGAAACGTCACCGTAAATGGGAAAGTGGTTACTGAGATGGGCTATAAAGTACAACCTAGTGATGATGTGCGTTTTGATGGCGCTCGTATCAATCCTGAGCAAAAAGCTTATGTTCTACTGAACAAACCCAAAGGTTTTGCAACCACTACAAGCGAGGGTAAAGGACGTACAGTAATGGATTTAGTAGCCAAAGCAACGGTCTCAAATATTCGTCCAATTGGACGTTTGGGAAGAAACTCATTAGGGTTGATTTTATTTACAAATGATGAAAAAATGCATGCTAAATTCACCAATTCCAAAAATGGTGTTGCGCGGCTTTTTCATGTGGAGCTCGATAAATCATTAAAATTTGAGCATTTAAAACAAATTCAAGAAGGCTTCAAGCATAAAGGGAAGCATATTCGAGTTGAAGACATCAGTTATGTTGAAGGTGCAAAGAAAAATGAAGTTGGCATCAAAATAAAGAATACAGGAAACACGCTTTTACGGACTATTTTTACACATTTTAATTATGAAATTGAAAAACTAGACTGTGTTTCTATTGGTCCGCTAACCAAAAAAGACTTGCCAAGAGGACATTGGAAGCATCTTTCTGAGCATGAACTCAGCTTAATGATGATGTTGTAGTTGTTCTGTTTTTAATAAGTTCAAATAAAAGAACTGTTCCAAAAGAAAAGTATTCTATAAATTCAAAAAGTGTGTTTGCATCAACACCACTTTTGTTGTAGGCAAAGTAGCTAAAAAATATAGTGGCGCTCCATACCAATGCAAATTTGTAGATAGTAAAACAACCTAAAAAAACTAGTGTAGTCATATACCAGGGATGAACGGTTGTTGACACTAGAAAATAAATCGTCAAAATCCAAAAGAATGACTGTAGTATTTTTTTTGTATCAGTTGTTTTTTGAAGTGAAAAGTATAGGACAATACCAGCCATCAAAAGAGGCACAATATAGGGCATATACCCTATAAGGTGGATTCCAAAATATTTTGACATTACTGACTTTCCAAGAGTGTAAAAGCTGGAATTGAATTCAAAATTTGTAAACCAAAGCCCTACGGTATTGCTGTAGTTTTTTAAAAATTGTAATTCAAAAAAAGGCAAGCATAAGACAATAACACTGCCTATTACTAATAAGGAGTAAAGAAGTGTTTTTTTGAATTTAAAGCGATAAATTAATAGTGGCAAAAAGAATACAGGTAAAAGTTTTGTAAGGATTGAAAACCCCATAAAAATAGCTGAATGTGTAAGTTTTTGTTTACACAAAAAATAGAGTGATACCACTAAAAAGAAAAGCATTAGAGCTTCAAAATGGAGGTTCCCAGTGAGTTCAATTATTACTAATGGATTTAGAAAATAATAGAAAATATTTTGTGTAGGTAATTTTAATAATTCTAATAATTTTTTTCCATAAATAAGAATTCCAATATCTGCTAAAATGATAATAATTCTTAAAATAATAACACTGCCCAAAATAGAGTTTTTAGAAATCAATGCTGCTAAAGCAAAAGGCAGTTGATGGATGGGCGGATAATTAGAAAAGTGTTTAGCACTTAAAGCTCCCATTCCTTTGTAAAGAGGTGTCATTTGTGCAAACAAATCGTGAGCTGTATTAACGAGTTCATTTGGTGTGAATAAATAAGGGTTTAGACCATTGATAACTAATTGTCCATCCCAAATAAAACGATAGAAATCTTGTGATAAATTTGGAATACTAAACAAGAAAATTAACCTAAGACCAATACCTAAACCAACCTTAAAGGAATACTTTATGGGTATTTTTAAAATAAAATAATAGCTCGAAAAAAGTAGTGCTATACTAATGCCTAAAATTAAGTGTTCATGGCGTTCCAAGGCATAAGAAAAATAGGAATAAACTAAAATAGAGAGCGTACCCCAAAAAAGAAAAGTGAGTTTATTTGTATTGAGTTGCCTTGACATCATAGCCAGGGCAATTTAGATTTTGGATTTAATAGAATTATAAAACACAAAACCGAATCCAATAAATAGCATCAAATGAAATGGAAACAATCCAAAATCACCACCTTGGTCGCCCACAATAAAGGCACTGTACATTCCAAAGGCAAAATAAATCATAAGTAAGCCTTCGAGAATGACGTTTAGGGATGGTTTTTTTCTTAAATATTTATTGTTTTTCCAGCTGTCTGAAATGGAATTGATATTGAATTTTGGAGTTCTTACAAATTCACTACGCTTTCCAATATGTCCTTCAATTACTGCAATTGAATTGTGAAGTGAAAAGCCCATTGCAATTGAGAAAAATGTAAAAAATAAGATAATGTATTGCACAAAATTTTTTAAACTAGAACCATATGTTTTTTTGTACATAAACCAATAACAAACAAAAAATATAAGTGTGCTAATCACAAAAAAGCTCATGACATAGAAGTAGACTTTAAGGTGTGCGTATTCATTTTTGATATATAGCATCGGTATACTTAAAATCCCCACAATAAGAACATTTAAAAACATGGTGCTGTTGAGTAGATGTAGCATACCATGAATTTTTGTTTTTAAAGAGAGGTTTTTACTTGAAAAAACACGACCAATCATTTTTCTAAAATTTTCAGCTCCACCCTTGTTCCAGCGAAATTGTTGAGAGCGCGCTGCACTAATAACAACAGGAAGTTCTGCGGGAGTTTCAACGTCTTCTAAATATTTAAATTCCCAGTTTTTTAGCTGAGCACGATAACTTAAATCCAAATCTTCAGTAAGTGTATCGCCTTCCCAATTTCCAGCATCAATAATGCATGTTTTTCGCCATATTCCAGCCGTACCATTAAAGTTAATAAAATGGCCCTTTATGTTTCGGCCGACTTGTTCTAAAGTAAAATGGGCATCAAGCGCAAAAGCTTGAACTCTTGTTAAAATCGAATATTCTCTATTGATATGTCCCCAACGTGTTTGAACAACCCCAATTTTAGCATTTTTGAAATAAGGGATTGTGCGTTTGAGCCAGTCCGACTTTGGTAAAAAATCGGCATCAAAAATTGCAATAAATTCTCCTTTTGCAATAGTCAATCCTTCTTTGAGTGCTCCTGCCTTAAATCCAATACGATTTTCTCTTCTAATGTGTTGAATGTCAAACCCTTTTTCTTGTAAGAGTTTGATTTGTTCTGCGGTAGATTCTACAGATTCATCGGTAGAATCGTCCAAGACCTGAATTTCTAATTTATGGTTTGGGTAATCTAGTTTTACGATATTATTTAATAAGCGTTCCATAACATACAGCTCATTATAAACAGGAAGCTGAACAGTTACAAATGGGACTTGATTTGGATCTGATAAATCAAATTTCTTATCAGTTTTATCCGATCTTTTGGCACTCAAATAATTAAAAAGAAGGTTCAACTGTGCCAATGCATACATAAAAATAAGAATGAGTGCAGTGGAATATATAGCAATAATGATGGTCTCTAAGAGCATTATTTAAAACTGTATTTGAATATCCAAGTCAAGATTTTAATCCCCGCAAATATACTACCTTTTAATGTACCAGACACTTTTGAAACTCCAATTCTATTGCGATAATTTACAGGAACTTCAATATAGTTCAATTGTTTTTTTAAAATCTTGAGTTGCATCTCCACAGTCCAACCGTAGGTTTTGTCTTCCATTTGAAGTGATTTTAGCACTGGATATTTGATGGCTCTAAATGGTCCTAAATCAGTAAATTTTGAGTTAAAAAATAATCTCATCAAAGATGTTGCTAGCCAGTTACCAAAAATTTGTTGTGGTTGCATTGCCCCTTTTTCTGATACTAATTGCGTTCGAGTTCCTAAAACAAAGTCTATGTTATTTTCAATAATAGGCGCAACAATTTTTTCAAGCTCTTCGGGATAGTCGCTGTAATCGCCATCTAAAAACACAACAATATCTGTTTTTTCTTTCGAATTTTCAATATAATCCATGCCTTTTAAGCAAGCATAACCATACCCTTTTTTTGCTTCAAAGAGGACTGTAGCTCCAGATTTTTTTGCATTTTCAGGGGTAGCATCTTTTGAAGCATTATTGACCACAATAATTTCTTCTACAGAATTTGGGATGTCATTAATCACTTTGGTAATTGCATCAGCTTCGTTGTATGCTGGAATAATGACTTTTATAATTGGTTTCAACAGAACTTAGTTCTTAATGTTTAATTCTTTTTGTTGTGCAGGAACAATGTATTCATCAAAGTACCACGCCGACCATTTTTCAAAACTTAAAAAAAGACCAACTCCTAGGATAACAATAATACCAATGAGTACTATTAAATTTTTCTTTTTACGTTTTGGATCAATGGAACATTGATTTTGTTTTTTGCGAAAGCTATATATGCCATAAAATCCAATAGCTACGGCAATGATTTTGAGAATCCAAGCTCCTGTTCCCGAGCTTCCATCTTCATTATAAAAAAAGTCTGCAAATGAAATGGCATATACCCCGCCCATAAGCCCGAACATAAATAAAACAGCTGGAGCAACACAACATAGCATACCGGTAACTGCAGCACTTAATGAGTACTTTATACCCCATTTTAAGAGATTAGGATTTTTGTTTTCGGTCATATGTTTTGATTTTTCACAAATTTACTCAATTTGATTCAAACTTAAAGAATGACTTCTACATATGCGCAATAAGTTCTTTAAACAAAGTAATCATATGAGGCTCTGCAATTGCAGCCATGTTCATGATGTCTTGCACATCCACAGGTTTGAGGTTATCCGCATCACATTCATCTGTAATAACAGAAATAGCTGAAACTTTTATACCCAAATGATTGGCGACAATAACTTCTGGAACGGTGCTCATGCCTACGGCATCTGTTCCTAAGAGTTTCAGCATTCTATATTCTGCACGTGTTTCGAGTTGAGGGCCAAAAACACTAGTATAAACTCCACTGTGAAGCATTATATTTTCTTTTTTTGCAATTGACTTTAAAAGTGTATTCATTTGATTGTCATATGGAGCACTCATATCTACAAAACGCTCTCCAAGAAGCTCAACGCCTTTAAATGCAAGAGGTGACCCACCTTGTAGATTAATATGATCTTCGATAAGCATCAATTCACTTTTTTTAAAGTTAAGATTAATTGCACCAGCAGCATTTGAAACTAATAAACAAGTGATGCCTAGCGCATGCATAATTCGTACAGGGTAGGTAACGTCTTGTAAAGAATAGCCTTCGTACAAATGAAAACGACCTTGCATGACCATCACTGTTTTATTTGCAATTTTCCCATATATAAGTTTTCCTTTATGAAATTCCACGGTTGCCGTGGGAAAATTTGGAATATGATTATAGCTGACCTCACTAATGATTTCGATTTCATGGATAAGCTGTCCAAGTCCAGTTCCTAATATGATGCCAATTTTTGGAGTCTCAAACCCCTTTTCTTTTAAATAATCTACGGTTTCATTGATGAGTTTAATCATATATTAAGCTGTTTTAAGAGTTGAGGTTCTTTTTTTAAATCTTCGTAGGTATCAATGTCATTTAAAGGTTCGAGCAAGTTAACACTAAATTCTTTTAAATCGAATAATGTTTCTTTAAGAACTGAGGAAGTGCTCCATTGTTTTTGTTTAAAAATTTTGGGAATCATAAAATTTAATCCCAATAAATAATAGCCGCCATCTAGTGCAGGGCCAATAACCACATCATAATTTTCCAACTGCTCAAAAGCGGATTCGATATGCTTTTGGCGTAAGCTATACAAATCACTTCCAATAATTATAATTTTTTGATAACCTAATGAAAATCCATATTGAAAAGCATCAAGCATTTTTTGACCTAAATCTCCTTTAGTTTGTATTTGTTTTTTACAATTAGTTGCTGTCCAAACATCATTGTCTTGAATTTTATCAGAATAAAAGATAAGTTTATCCGCTGTTATTTTATGAACAACACTAGCGGTATGTGTACAAAGGATTTTATAGATTTCCAAGGCCGCTTGATCGCCTATACTTTTAGCCAAACGAGTTTTTACACGGCCAAGCTCGGGGTTTCTAACAAAAACTATGATTAGCGGTTTATTCATATACTTTTTTTATCACACCACTGCACCCTGGCAACTACTTCCTGCGCCAGCAGTACAACCGTAGCAATGTTGTGAAATTTGAATCGTTCGTTTTTTTAGAACATTCTCGTCAAAATCTTTTATATGTGCAACAGGTTCTTTGAGTTTTAAACTGAGCATTTGATTGAAATCGCAGTCATACAAATAGCCATCCCACCCCACAGAAAGAGTATTTTTACACATTACGTTGTCAACGGCCTTTGGGTTAAACGCCTCTACCAATGCATACATATAGTCTTCATAATTTTCTGAAGCGATAAGATAATCTAAAAATCTACTGATGGGTAAATTTGTAATGGCAAAAAGATTATGAAACTCGATTCCAAAATCATCACAAAGCGCTTTTTTAAAGTCTAATTCTAAGCTTTTTTGATTTGTAGGTAAAAACGCTCCGGAAGGATTATAAACCAAATCTAATTTTAAATTAGAGTTTTTTAAGCCATAGCCGACTTTGTTCAATTTTTTTAAAGATTCTATAGACAAATTAAAAACACCGTCACCCCGTTGTTTATCGGTTTTTCCTTTGGTCCAATGCGGCATAGAGGATATGACATGAATATTATAGTTTTTAAAAAATTCTGGGAGATCATGATACTTTTTGTTGGCCATAATGATGGTCAAATTTGATCGTACAATAAAATCTTGAACACCAATTTTATGAGCTTGCTCAACAAACCATCTAAAATTTGGATGCATTTCTGGAGCTCCTCCAGTTAAATCTAAAGTAGTGACATTCGATTTTTTAAGCACCTCAAGGCAGAGTTGCATCGTTTCTTTACTCATGATTTCTTTGCGGTCTGGCCCAGCATCAACATGACAATGTGCACACACTTGATTGCACATATACCCCAAGTTGATTTGTAAAATTTCAAGAGGATTTGGTTGTAACGGAAAGAGATTGTTCTTTTCTAAACTTGTTTTAAAAGACGGTAATTCCCCATTTTTAAAAATACCATTGGCCAAAACATTTAATTGTTGTTCAGATGATGACAAGGGGTTTTGACGTTGTTTTAACGATTTTTTTAGCATCCTTACATTGAAAGTTTATCATATTTGTTCATCATTTGAACCCCATGTACAAGGGTTGCACCACTCTCAATAGCGGCACCAGCATGAACGGCTTCCATCATTTCTTCTTTTGTAATGCCGCGCTCCAAACCATCTTTGGTATAGGCATCTATACAATAGGGGCACTTAACGACATGGGCTACGGCTAAAGCAATAAGAGATTTTTCTCTAGAGGTTAACGCCCCTTCTTCAAAAACTTTACCATAATAGTCAAAAAACTTTGTTCCAAGCTCTTCATTCCACTCTGTTATTTTTCCAAATTTTTTTAAATCTGCGGGATCGTAATAGGTTTTACTCATAATGGTCATTGTTTATTAATTTTATATATATCTAAAGTATAAAGATAATGTATGGTTATCAATTGCTATTAAATGTTGTTAAAAAAAACCATACAATTGCTATACATTAAAATATATTATTAATTATTAGGATTATAAATTCCACTACTTACAATCGTTTTCGTTAATGATATTAACAACTTTATGAGGTTAATATTATCAATATTACTAATAAAACAGTATAAAATTTCAATTTGTATGAATTTTGTATTGTTTTGTTTAATGTTTTAACGAAAACGTTATACTATATTTGATTTCAAACAAATTTTAAAAATTAACTCATATGAAAAAAATTACTTTACATTTTATGTTATTAGTCTTCAGCTTTAGTTTTGCTCAAGACCTTACAATGACATTGACTGGTGTTGATGCCTCTGCAATTTCTGTTAAGATTACTGGCCCTTGGTGGGATTGGGATCCGAATGGTGGTCCGGCAGCAACAGAAAATACAGATGGTAGCTGGACAGTAACATTGACAGCACCTACTGATAACATGGAATACTTGTGGGTTGTTGATGGAACACAAGAAAACCTAGTTGATAATGCCGCTGGAGGTGAATGTACTACCAGAATTGATAATGGCAATTTGATTACTGATTACAGTGCATACGCAAACAGAGTATGGAAAACTACTGATATTTTAGATTTAGTTGAAACATATGACGATTGTACTCCGTTTTCTGCTCCAGTAACTAATAATGAAGAAAATCCACTATTTGATTTTGAAAGCGTTAATTATACTGTAGATGCTAATGACGGTATAACATTCTCAGTTGTTGCTGACCCAGAAGATGCTACAAATAATGTTGGAAAAATAATAAACGACAATGCTGCTAATATATATGACAGCACTTCTTTTAGTAGAGATTTTTATTTAGATCTTACAGGGTCTGATAAAACTATTACCTTTAGAGTTTGGAGTGATGAAGTTAAACCAGGTTTACTTAAATTATTTCATTCAATAGGTGGGAATGGTGCAATTGAAAAAGCTTTTACAACATCAGGAAACGGATGGGAGACAACTGAACTAGATTTTTCATCTGCAACATACTGTTGTGGTAATGCAGCTGCTGTTACCTTTGATAAATACAGATCAATTGGTGTTTTCTTTGATTTTGCAGTAGGTACAACAGGTACTTACTACATTGACGATTTTGAAGGAGCTGTAGATGGACCAGCGACGGCAGCTTTAGCAACGTATTCTATTGATTTTGAAACTGCAACTAATGTAGGTGGTTTTGATAATTTAGTTTATACAGATTTAGTTGATAATGATGTTACCGATGGTATCAATTCATCGGCTAAGGCAGGTAAATTAGAGGGTGTTAACGCAACAGCTTGGGCTAATGTTCAATCTAGTTTGAGTCCTGATCGTTTGGATTTATCAACTGAAGACAAAGGGTTTTCATTGATGGTTAAAGGAAATAGAGCAACAACTGTAAAATTCAAAATTGAAGGTACTGATGCAGGCTCGACAGAAAAAGATGTTGAATATACTGATACAGGTGTATGGCAAAAGCTTCTTTTTAACTTTTCAACCTCATCATCTGTAGATTTTAATAAAATCGTAATCTTTATTGATCCAGGGGCAGCAGCACCTAGTGCAGATGCTGCAGACGATGTATTTATGATTGATAACTTAGTTTTTGATACATGGGAAAACCTTGGAGGCGTTGTACTACCTACTTCACCTTCAACAAATGCTCCTGACCCAATCCATGATGCAGCTGATGTTATTTCTGTGTACAGTGATTCGTATACAAACATTAATGTTACAAATTTTGATCCAAATTGGGGGCAAGGTACAGACGCATCTGCTGATTTCGATCCAACAGGCGAAGGTACAAATACGACTTTACAGTACTTATCTTTCGATTACCAAGGTACAGATTTGGATGCTACTGACGTATCTGCTATGACACATGTGCATTTAGATATTTGGACTTCAAATGAAACAGGTGTAAAATTCTCACCACTTGGTGATGGGGAAAATATGCAATTGTTAGCTGATATAACTGAAGGTGAATGGAATAGTTATGATATTCCACTTTCAACTTATACTGGTGTAAATATGTCTGCTATCAATCAATTAAAGTTTGATGGAGGAACAGGAGGGTCAATTTATATTGATAATATTTATTTCTGGAACGATGGGACTGTTGTTGTTGAAACTGGCCCTGAAACAAGTGCGCCAACACCAATAGCTGATGCTAGCGATGTAGTTTCAATTTATAGCGATACATACACTGATGTTACATACTTATCTAGTCCTACATTTGCAGGAGGTGTTTTATCAACTTATGATGTTAGTGCTTCTGATGAGACTCTAAAACTGGAAGGCCCAGCTGCAGCTGGATTTCAATTTAATTATAATACTGTTGATGGTATTGATTTAAGCTCATTTACTCATTTCCATATGGATTATTATATAGAGGGAAGTTTAAGTGCAGGTGAAGTTTTAAAATCAATTATCCAAAACTATGATTCTAGTGGAGGATTTCAGCACAACATAGAGTATCAAGAGTTTCCATCAACAACTGGAACTTGGGTAAGTATTGACGCTGTTATAAGTGATTATGATGGTGGACTTTCTAGAGATAATATTGCACAAATCATGTTTTCAATGGCAGGACCTCCTGGAACAGATTTTAGTCCAATTTTCTTAGACAATATCTATTTCTACAGAGAAGCTACTCAAGGATTAGACGACAATGTATTTAACACAGTTAAAATGTTCCCTAATCCAGCAAAAGATACAGTTCAATTTTCTGTTAATTCTAACGAGAATTTAGATATCGAAATTTTTGATATGCTCGGAAAATCTGTATTACGTGTCAATGATGTTCAAAATGAAGTTAATATTTCTGACTTAAATTCAGGATTATACTTTGTTCAAATGACATTAGGTACACAGCAAGCAACTAAATATTTGAATGCCAAGTTAAAAAAATTATCCCCAAGAATAATAATTTATTCTTGGGGATAAATTGTACACCCCATTGAGCTATTTTCGAAACAATATCTGGGTTTCTTAAATAATTTTGTCAAAAAAAAATCACTTTTATTTTTAAACGTCTGATGACCCTAATTGAAGTTTGCTGTTGATCTTTTTTCTAGACTCATTTCTTATATAATCAATAAAAATTTGATTAATCAACTTCTGTGGGGTCTCTGAATAATTTACTTTTATAATTTTTTTGGACTTAATCCATGATTTTATAACTTCCAAATCTTTCTTTTCCAAGCCGTTTATAACAGGGATTCCTAGTTTTTTTAGAGCCTCAGCATTGCACTGTTGCTCATATTGATTTTTCATTGGTATAACCAATAGTTTCTTATTCAAATATAGTGCTTCAGCTGGTGTTTCAAATCCAGCCCCACAAAGTACCCCCCTGCAGTTTATTAATTTCTTATTGAATTTTTTTGTTGAAATTGGCTTTACACTAATGTTACCATGGCTATATTTTTCCTTACAATGTTTTGAAAACACAACCCAGTTGGTTTTGTTAAATTTTGAAAGTGCTTTGATGATTTTTTGATCGTCATATGCGGGTAGGTACACCACAAAGTAATTTTTTTTAATAGGGCTAACGGATTTTATCTCACTTTTAATTATTGGTAAAAAAATAGAGGAGTTGTAGGATTTAAAATGAAATCCATAACCTAAAGTTGACGGAGCATAATACTTTAGAATAAAATTTGAAAATTTAGCCCTCTTTCGGGGTTTTGGCACATTATTCAAAAGCAGACTGTATTGATGACTCAAGGCAATACAATGGGTGTTGGTAAATACACAAGCCCATGCAGAAACAGGTTCAAAATCATTAATTATAAATTCATATTCATCAAGAGGAAGGCGTTTTATGTCTTTAAGGAATTGCCAGAAATTCATACTTAAAATAGTTTTCCAAACATCTATCCCTCCATTTTTTCCAAAGACAAAACTAAGTCCTTTAAAACGATAACGTACTGGAAGCCCCAATTCAATGTCTGCTGAAGTCCCACTCAATAAAACATCAACTTCAACATGTTTTTGTAGTAATGGAATGAGCTCTTTTGCTCTGGAAATATGACCATTCCCTGTGGCTTGTATAGCGTACAAAAGTTTCATAAATTTTAAGTTGTGATGGTAATGTCCTCAACTAAATCTGAAAAAAGAGTTTTGATATCTTTATAGTCATGATCTTCAACATTATTTTGGAACAGTTCAGAATTATAATTAAAAATTGACCATGTCTTATTATTGTATTCCAATGCTGTCATATTTTCAATCCAATCTCCAGAATTTAGATAAATAACACTTTTAGATTTTGACTTGACCTTCTTTATGACAGGTTGGTGGATATGACCACAAATCACAAAATCGAATTTGTTTCTCATGGCAATTTCAACTACAGTCGTCTCAAAGCTATTGATATAAGACACCGCTGCTTTAACTTTATTCTTTATGGTTTTTGAAAAGGATAATTTCTCACGTCCAAAAAAAGTTAAAATCCGATTAACTACTGAGTTCAAAAAGATTAATAAATCGTACCCAAATCCACCCAAGCGCGTTAGCCACCGAGAATGCTTCATGGTAACATCAAACACATCTCCATGAAAAAACCATGCTTTTTTCCCATCTAAATTCATCGATAATTTATTACTGATTTTAAATCCCTCGATTTCAAAATTTACAAATCGCCTAAGAGCTTCGTCATGGTTACCAGCAATATAGTGGACTTTAACTCCATCGGAAATAAATTTAAGAATCTGTTTAATAACTTTGGTGTGGTACTTATTCCAATGGCGTTTGCTAAATTGCCATAAATCCACGATATCTCCGTTCAAAACAATTGTTTCTGGCTGAATGCTTTTGAGATATTGATGCAATTCTTTGGCTCTAGACCCGATAGTTCCCAAATGAGTGTCGGAGATAACAACAAGTTTTACATTTCGTCTTTTAGTCATATTGCTAACGAAGTTAAAAATAAACCACCCTATCAATCTTAAATTAGCACTAATAATTAATCAATAAAATGTTATTTAATTGATTAAAATATTAAAGAAAGTTAAATCAATATTAAATATTCCTTAAGTTGAGAATACCAAACAGAATTTCTAGTTGATTTTTTTAGAATTATTCTTCGAGGTTTTTTTAGAACATCTGTATGTTTAAAGATCTTAATCTTTTTTTTATCGCCTGAGCAATGGTTGAGCAAATCACTAAAAAAGAAAATGCAACTAATTAAAAATCAATTAGTTGCATTTTATAAATGTACACCCCATTGAGCTATTTTCGAAACAGAATATTAATTTATTGATAAAGATGAAGAATATTTCTTGTAAATTATTTTGATAAAGAA
>CBFHNG010000043.1:244-14749 GCA_965657165.1 Flavobacteriaceae bacterium | reverse complement strand
TGTCTAGGGTGAGATTTTGCATAAACTTTTTTTAGTTCTGCAATGTTATTGTGGGTATAAACTTGTGTGGCTGCCAAACTGGAGTGCCCTAAAAGTTCTTTAACGGCGTTCAAATCTGCACCATGATTCAATAAATGGGTTGCAAATGAATGCCTCAGTATATGAGGACTTTTCTTGACTTTGCTAGAAACTTCAGAAAAATAGCTGTTGATGATTCTATACACGAGTGTTCCATATATTTTTGCGCCTTTTTGAGTTAAAAAAAGAAAATCTGGCTCCAAAATTTGTTTCAATGTGTTTCGCGTCTCCAGATATAATTTGAGGGTGTCTTGTACTGTATTTATTAACGGAATATAACGTTCTTTATTGCGTTTGCCCAACACTTTTATTTGTTGTTGAGCAAGATCTACATCACTAATTTTTAGATTTATAAGTTCCGATCGACGTATTCCAGTAGAATAAAACAACTCCACTATAAGTTTGTTCCTAAGGGCTTCAAAATCATGAGTGGCAGCACCGCTTAAAACTGTATGAATTTCTTCTTCCGAAAATGGGATATGCACCTTCTTTTGCACTTTTAGCGCTTTGTGCTTTGCCAAAGGAGAATGTTTCAAATCTCCTGTTTTAATTAAAAATTTATAATAACTATTTAAGGAAGATACTTTTCGATTTATGGACCTATTACTCAAACCACCATCGACAAGTTGAATGATCCAACTGCGGATTTGCGAATAATTTATAGTTTTCAAATCATCATCAGAAAATTCATCTAACAAATAGCTTTGAAATATTTCCAAGTCTTTCTGATACGCCGTTATGGTGTGTTCAGCATAATTTTTTTCTAAAGAAAGATAATCGACAAAAGACTGAATAGACATAGTATATAATTGGTATTCCTAAGATACAAAAATTATCAATATCTTTTGCCGAATTATCTATACTTTTGTCTTAGCGCTTCTTGTTAAAGATGCCACACATATAGCCCACAACACCACCAACAATGGCAATGGTTATAGTGTCTATGGCTAGTTGAATAAAGAAGTTTGTATCAAATTCTTTACTTGAATACATGAAAAAACTCATGCTCAAAGTGTAAAGAAGTCCAATAACAAAACCTGCTTTTAGTCCCGTAGAGAGGGTGGTGATACTTGCCCAACGGTTATAAATTAATGATACTAATAATGCCATAAATAGACAACCAAGAAAGATCATTAATAAACATGGCTCAACGTTAGTTCCATGAATTTCTGGAAATAAAACGCCATAAAACAACCAGCCAAGTAAAAAATAAACAATGGCACCAACGATGCCCGATAGGAAAAATGATTTAGTATTCATATCAATTTAGATTTAGGTTAGATTTCAAATATAGCAAAAAAAAAGCACCTTTGACAAGGTGCTTACTATTTTGACAAGTTGAGCGTTTATAGATTCTCAGCGTCTCGTAGGCTTTGAATATATTGCGCTTTTTGAATTTCTGCTCTTCTTTTAACGGAGGGTTTCGTAAATTGTTTACGTGTTTGCAATGAACGTTTTGTTCCTGTTCGGTCAAACTTTCGCTTGAAGCGTTTCAGTGCTCTATCTATGTTTTCTCCTTCTTTTATTGGTATTATTAGCATAAATTTAAACCTCCTTTCTTTAGAATTAGGATGCAAATATAATCTTAATTATGTTATTGCAATAATTTATTTTAAAATATTTCTAGCAATGACGAGTTTTTGTATTTCTGTAGTCCCCTCACCTATGGTACAAAGCTTTGAATCTCTGTAAAACTTTTCTACGGGATATTCTTTTATATACCCATATCCACCATGAATTTGTACGGCTTCATTTGATATTCTTACACAAGCTTCACTGGCATACATTTTGGCCATTGCGCCCATGGTGGTCACTTTTTCGCCGTTATTTTTCATAGACGCCGCTTTGTGAATTAATAATCCTGAAGCTTGAATCTCAGTTGCCATATCAGAAAGTTTAAAAGAAACACCTTGAAAACTTGAAATTGGTTTTCCAAATTGTACACGCTCTTTGGAATATTTGAGGGCTGCTTCATACGCCCCTTTGGAAATCCCTTGCGATAGGGCTGCAATAGAAATACGTCCTCCATCCAATATTTTTAGAGATTGAATAAATCCTTCTCCTTCTTGACCTAAAAGATTGTCTTTGTGTATTCTACAATTATCAAAAATAAGTTCTGCGGTTTCGCTGGCTCTCATCCCTAATTTATCTTCTTTTTTCCCAGAACTGAATCCTGGTGTTCCTTTTTCAATTACAAAAGCAGACATACCATGAGAATCGCCTTTTTCGCCAGTACGTGCAATGACTACTGCTATATGTCCACTAATACCATGTGTGATAAAATTTTTTGAGCCATTCAAAATATAATAATCTCCGTCTTTTATGGCCGTTGTATTCATACCTCCAGCATCACTTCCCGTATTGTGTTCTGTAAGTCCCCAAGCACCAATCCACTCTCCTGAAGCTAATTTTGGAAGCCATTTTTTCTTTTGTTCTTCATTTCCAAAATAGTAAATATGACCAGTGCATAATGAATTATGTGCTGCAACAGAAAGCCCTATTGAAGGATCAACCTTGGCGATTTCTTCAATAATAGCAGCATATTCGTGATAACCCAAGCCAGAACCTCCATATTCTTCTGGGATAAAAATTCCCATAAAACCCATTTCCCCTGCTTTTTGTAGAACATCTTTTGGAAAATGTTGAGATTCATCCCACTCCATAATGTGTGGTCGAATGTACTGCTCTGCAAAGTCTCGAGCTGAAGCTGCAATTAATTCTTGTTCTTCCGAAAATTGAAAATTCATATAGGTTTAATTTACGTACAAATATAGACTAATTATGTCTAATTTTTCAACTGGAAAATCTTTAAGTTTTGTTAATTCCTTTATAGAATTGTAGGCTTCTTTTAACGTTCTCATTTCTACAATGTTATATGCCAATTCATAGCCTATAAATGGAATTTTTACAAAATCTTCTTGACCAGCGGTATTTAAATTTATACGTTGAATCGGTCTTGGATGTTCTATTTTGAATATCTTTCTGATATTTTCAATAACCTCTTGAGACAAGCCATACACGGCTTTGAGTTCCACCATATCTGCGAAACCGCCATTAAATTTTTCTCTGTAGCGAATGATCCGTTCAGATAATTTTGGACCAATACCATACACTTTTTGAAGCTGTTCAGAGGTGGCTAAATTTAAATCAAGTTTAGATTGTTTCTGGGGTTTGGATTTGATTTGTTTTTGAGATTGTGTTACCCATTTTGGAAACTTAAAATAGGGTGAAATAGCCGCAAGCAAAGAATCTGAAACTCCTGTAACCCGCTGAAAATCTTGAGCTGAATTAATCCAATTATCACCTGCTCTAAAGTTGTGCAAAAGTTCAATTTCTTTCAAAGACATTCCTAGTTCATAACCTTTGTATGAGGATATAAAATTGGGGTTAAATGGAAAGCGTTTTGGTCTTTCCTTTTTTATGTGGTTTTGTTGTAAACTATCGTATTCTTGTTCTAGATTTGTAAGTGTGTTTTTATCTAATTGATGGGCGATAAATTCGTTGTTTGAAGCAAAGATTAATATGATTTGCATCAAAAAAACAAGGAAAAATAGACTCAGAATTCCTATACGTTGTCGTCTTGTAAAATAACGAAGCAATGGGGCATTGTTTAGAAATTTACTTTTTTATGGCTTTTAAATATTTATCAAGTTCTTTTTTAACCTTCGGAGCAAGAATAACAATTCCTACCATATTGGGCACCATCATGGCAAAAATCATTGCGTCTGAAAACCCAATAACTGAACCCAAGCTTGCCGCTGCTCCTACAACCACAAAAAGACAGAAAATAATCTTATAGGTATATTCCATTTTTTTGGAACGTCCAAACAAATAGGCCCAGCCTTGAAAGCCGTAATAAGACCAAGAAATCATAGTACTAAATGCAAATAAAACGACTGCAATGGTTAGCACATATGGAAACCATGAGATTGCAGATTCAAAAGCACCCGATGTTAGTAGAATAGCTTGAGCATCATTTAGAGAGGCATTAGCCGCATTGACATTTCCTGTAATGATAAGCACTAAAGCCGTCATGGTACACACCACAACAGTATCAATAAAAGGCTCCAAAAGTGCAACCATACCTTCAGATGCTGCGTATTTTGTTTTTACAGCAGAATGTGCAATAGATGCAGATCCAATTCCTGCTTCATTGGAAAATGCTGCTCTTCTAAATCCTTGAACTAAAACACCAATCGCGCCACCAGCTACACCTTCAGGGCTAAATGCTCCTGTAAATATTTGTGAAAATGCATCACCAATCATATTGAGGTTTGAAAAGATAACAAATAAGGATGCAGTAACATAAATAACCACCATAAATGGCACAATTTTATCAGTTACTTTCGCGATTTTTTTAATTCCACCAATAATTACAATACCGACTAGGGCGGCCATCACAACACCAAATAACCACCCCTTGCCATGCAATACAGAAGCTTCACCACCAGTAATGTTTTCTACCAATTGAAACGCTTGGTTAACTTGGAACATATTTCCTCCACCAAATGAGCCACCAATAACAAAAATGGCAAAAAGGACCGCCAAAACTTTCCCCAATTTCTCTAGACCTTTAGATTTTAAGCCTTTTGTAAGATAATACATTGGACCGCCATAGACCACACCATTTTCATCGATATCTCTATACTTTACTCCAAGTGTACACTCCACAAATTTTGAAGCCATTCCTAAAAGTCCAGCAACAATCATCCAAAAGGTAGCTCCTGCTCCACCAATAGAAACGGCGATAGCCACACCAGCAATATTTCCTAGTCCAACCGTTGCCGAAAGTGCTGCTGTAAGTGCCTGAAAATGAGAAACTTCCCCTTCATGACCTTCCACTGCAATGGTTTCTATGCTATCACCCCCTGGGGTGGCATCTCCAGCTGCTTCCATAGTTTCGTGGTGGTCTATACTATCATATTTACCACGAACAATATTAATGGAAGTGCGTATCCCACGAAGATTGATAAATTTAAAATATATCGTAAAATATGTTGCTCCTATAATAAGAGGAAATAACACCCAAAACACTTTGATGTCTTCTGTAAATTGGATTTGATAAAAAATAAAATTGACAAACCAACCTGTGGCCTCACCAAATTTTTCATCAATAATTTGATCAATGCCTTTGTCTTGAGCAAATGAAAAAATGGGAAGTAATAAAGCTAAAAGTGTATGTGTTTTGAGTTTCATAAAAACGTTTTTTGTGTGTTTAAAAGCGGCAACAAGATGACAAAAAAAAACGAGTTATGCAACAGATGAAATTAAAGTTCAGATATTAGGGATTAAAACCAAAAACAGCTAACTCACTTCAATATTATACATCGAATTAAGGGTTTGGATTTGTTCTGGTCGTCCCAAAACAATCACTTTTGAGCCTGGAACTAGTTTTTGGTCTGCTTCTGGATTGATATGGTAATTTCCATTTTCGTCTTTGTAACCAATCACATTACAGCCGGTTTTTTTACGTAAATCCAGCTCCAAAATGGTTTTTTGTTTGGAAGTATCATAAAGTTGTTCAACAGCAACTTCCTCAATATTAATAGATTGATTACCAATAATTGAAAGATTATCTACAAATTCCAATAAATCAGGTACTACCACCAGCGACGCCATATGGTCGCCACCAATACGATCTGGTAAAATTACATTGTTGGCGCCTGCCAGTTTAAGCTTACTATAGGTCGTTTCTTGTGAAGCACGACTAATAATTCTAATATCTGGACTAATTTGTCGGGCAGAAAGCACTACAAAAACATTATCAGAGTCATTGGGCAGTGCAGAAATTAAACAAGAGGCTCTATTGATTCCTGCAGCGGCCAATACCTCATCTTCGTTAGCGTTACCCGTAACAAAAAGGGTGGCGTCATTTTGATATTTTTGAACCACTTGTTCATCTTTTTCAATGACCACAAAATCGCGTTGATGTGTAGCCAACTTATTTGCTGCTTGTTTTCCATTTCTACCATAGCCACAAATTATGACATGGTCTGAAAGTGCATCAATTTTCTTTTGCATTTTCTTTTGTTTTAATTCGTTAATATCATTTTTTGAAATGATATACTCTGTAATAATTTTTAAGGCATAACCCACAATAATCACACTCGTGAGTATGAGAATAATTGTAAATAATTTTGACTCCTGGTCCAAAGGTTGAACCTCTCCAAACCCAACTGTTGTAACGGTAATTACGGTCATGTATATTGCATCTAGCCAAGAAAAATCAGAAATGATTTTGAATCCAAAAACACCGATAATTAAAACCAAAACAAGCAATACAACAGCGGTGTTGAGTTTGGATCGAAAGATTTTTACAATGGGGTTGGCCATAAATTATATATCAAAAACTGAGGTACGTTTGGAAAAAATCAAATCTTTTATTCGAAGCCAAAACGCTATAAACAAATACAGTGCAAAACCGAAACCAACAGTCACAAAAGTGACATAAATAAAAGAGGTTCGAACCACTTTGGCACGCATCCCAAAACGGTCGGCTATACGCTGACAAACATGAAATCCATAGCGTTGTAAATAGAATAAAAGTTGATAAAATAACTTCATACTGCAAGTTAAGCATTTCGATTCAAAAGAACACTACCTATTCCACATTGAAGGCATTTTATGTTATTGCAATAATTATTTTTTAATTCAATTAAGGCTTGAGAATCTAATGCTGTTTTTGAAATTGGTTTAAGAGCGTTAAACCCTTTTACAATAGCGTTTTGCTCTGATGGAATGGATTTTAATATCGAAATTATAGAGTCTTGATCTTGACCATTAATATGTTGATAGGCATATTTTATAGGCAAGACAGCATTGATAATAAGCAAATCGGCAAAGGATTTTGAAAGTGGTTTTATACGTTTTGCAGAGGATTTTTTAAACGTATAATGGGTGTGCCAATAATCTGACGTACTGCATTGAAAAATTCTTTGCAATGCTTTATAAGTATTGGCTTGTATAATTTTTGAAAATAAATGTGTGTTTTTATGATACAGTTGAACTAATTGTGCCAATCGAATGGTTGGAAAATTGGGGGGTCTTAAACGAAAAAACTGCATTGGAAGCACACCAAAATTTGAAAGTTGATGCTTTTGTTTTAAAAAATGATATGCCGAGTTCAGTTCTCTAAAATAAGAATCTTCAACATCTTCTTTGAGCAATCCCGACTGGCCAAACAATATAGCTTCCATTTGTATAGGATCGTTTTGAAGTTTTCGAAACACAGAGAATGGGAATGATTTGGCCAAACTCCAAAAGGCATCACCATTGACTTTTGCGCCAAACCCTCGTGCCAATTGCCAAAACATTACAGCTTCCCAATCTTGTTTTGTAGCTAAAAGTTGTTTTTTAATGGGGCTATATTTTTGTTCCAATCGCTCAAAATAAAGACGTTCCAGCCAATTGGAAATCTGAAAATCACTCACTGCAGAAAACTGTGACGCGCAGGCGATCCATTTATTCTTACCCGCTTTTAATTCTTTGTAGTTATTTAAAATTTGAGGATGTACAAAAGGTTGCAAAACCAGAGTTGGAATCCTAGAATTATCGGCTCGAAATACTTCTGAGTTATGCTGCCAAACAACATGCAAAATAACATTGTCATAAGCAGGGTCTTTTTCATGATGATGGGCATACCAATCGGAAGATTGTACATGAATTTCCACTGTACCTACCCACAATTGGTCGTCAATATAAATTTGTGCATTAAAAAAATCGGGGCCTGAATTGACATTGGGCAAACCAACCGATTTTATTGTAATGGATTGATTTTCTGCAGTTTGTAACGATTCTAGGGCGAATTTTTTATGCAACCAGACATGATGTAAAAAGTCTTCTTGCATGGTATAAATTTAACCATTACAAATAAAAAACAAAAATAAAAGACAAAGGTTTAAGAAAAATATAGAAAAGTTAGTCTATATACCCCATTTCGCGCATCCAATCATCATTGAACATTTTGCCAACATAACGGCTACCATGATCATGAAATAGAACTACCACGACATCATCTGGACCAAAATGTTCTTTAAGCTGCAATAGACCTTTTATAGCAGCTCCAGCAGAATTCCCTAAAAACATACCCTCTTCTTTGGCTAATCGTTGTGTGTAGACGGCTGCGTCCTTATCTGTTACCTTTGTAAATCCATCAATCAAACCAAAATTAACATTTGCTGGTAGAATATCTTCTCCAATACCTTCGGTAACATAGGGGTAAATTTCATTTTCATCAAAAATTCCTGTTTCGTGGTATTTTTTAAAAACACTTCCGTAAGTGTCAATTCCCCAAACTTTTACATTTGGATTTCTCATTTTCAAATAGCTACCTACTCCAGAAATAGTACCTCCAGTCCCTACTCCGACCACAAAATGAGTTATTTTTCCATCCGTTTGCTCCCAAATTTCTGGACCTGTGCTTTTAAAATGTGCCTTGCAATTACTTGGATTGTCATATTGATTAACATACCAAGAATTTGGCGTTTCTTCCGATAATCGTTTGGAAACAGAATAATATGAGCGAGGATCTTCTGGTGCCACTGCAGTAGGACACACCACCACCTCTGCTCCCACAGCTCTAAGAATATCCATTTTTTCTTTGGATTGTTTGTCTGATAAAACAAAAATACATTTATACCCTTTTACAATGGCTGCGAGTGCCAACCCCATGCCTGTATTTCCAGATGTTCCCTCAATAATTGTTCCTCCTGGTTTCAATCGGCCATCGGCCTCAGCATCCTCTATCATCTGTAATGCCATACGATCTTTTACGGAGTTTCCGGGATTGAAGGTTTCGTATTTTGCAAGGACTAAACATGGTAATTCTTTGGTCAGTTTATTTATTTTGATTAGCGGTGTTTCACCGATAGTTTCAAGAATATTTTTGGCGTATTTCATACAGAAAAAGTTTAAGCAAATTTACATCAAATAAAAAGGGGTTGCAAGCGTAAATCAATGAAGTTGAACTAGTTAAATTTAATAGCTTGTACTAAATTGATTTTTGTAATCAAATAAGATGGAATTATGAGCACTAAAAAGCAAATTAAAAAGGTCATTAAATTTAAACCAATGATATATCCAAAATCAATATAAACAGGGGCGCTAGTCACATAATAGACTGAAGGGTCTAAAGAAATTGGATGCCAATATTTTTGAATACATAACACCATTAAACCTATTCCATTTCCAATAATCAGACCTACAATTGCTAAATAACTTGCGGTATATAAAAACACTTTTTGAATGCTCCAATTGGTACAACCCAATGCTTTTAGAATACCAATCATATGGGTTCTTTCTAGAATCAAAACAAGCAATGCAGTAATCATATTAATCACCCCAACAAGTATCATCATTCCAAGAATACCATAAGTGTTTTTATCAAAAATGGAAATCCACTCGAAGATAAGTGCATATTTTTGTTTGATGGTTTCTGCATTGAGCGTGGATGGAGTTTGTGCATAGACTTCCAAACCTTTGTCATCTAAGGTGTTAAAATCTTCAACAAAAACTTCAAATTGTCCAACTTGATTCTTTTTCCAACGGTTGAGACGTTTCACATGATTTATATCGCCTATTAAAAATGTTTTGTCTAGTTCTTCAAATCCAGAATTGTAAATCCCCACAACAGAAAATTTCATAATACTTGGGGGTCGACTGGCATCAGATTTAAGAAAATACATTTGAAAGGTTTGCCCTACGCTTAAATTAAGTCTACGACTTAAATATTCTGAAATAAGCACCTCTTCGCTATAGGTTTTTGAATAATGTGGTAATCTTCCTTCGATTAAAAAATCTTCAAAATAACGCCAATTGTAATCCTCTCCAACCCCTTTAACAAAAAGACCTTCAAAGTCTGTCGCTGTTCTAATGATTCCAAATTTATGGGCTACCGCCTGAATATGATTTATCCCATTAACAGACGAAAACTCTGGATAAAACGTTTGATCTAATGAAATAGGAACTTGTGCGCCTTGAGAGGCATTACTGTCAAAATTTGAAATGGTTATGTGCCCATTAAAAGCAACAGCCTTATCTCGAATTTTATGTTGTAATCCAATACTAACGGCGACAGCAATTAGCATGACAATCATACTTATTGCAATTGCTGCAATTCCTATTTTTATAATTGGTGCCGAAACACTACTTTTATAGGACTTTGTACTGATTAGACGTTTTGCAATGAAAAATTCGAAATTCAAATCTAAAAAATGAAATTAATGTTTATCAAAAATACAGTTTTATTATTTGTTGTGGTGCTTCTTTCTTGTGGAAATCGAACAACTGTTAAAAACGAAAGTTTCCCCATTGTGGGCGCCAATCAGTTGCCCCTTTATTTACCACAATTAGAAGGAAAAAACATTGGTGTTGTTGCCAATCAAACGACGGTTATTTTTAAAAATAATAAGGAATTAACTGAAGCGCATACACACTTGGTAGATTCACTATTAAAATTAGGAATTAAGATTAAAAAAGTATTTGCACCAGAGCATGGATATAGAGGAAAAGCTGATGCAGGCGAATATGTAAAAGATGGTATAGACATCAAAACAGGACTTCCCATAGTATCACTTTATGGTGCTAATAGAAAACCAAACCCTGAAATTTTAAAAGATCTTGATGTTGTGATTTTTGATGTTCAAGATGTTGGCGCACGGTTTTACACTTTTGTTTCCACACTGCATTACATGATGGAAACCTGTGCTACGTTGAATATTCCTATTTTGATTTTGGATCGCCCCAATCCCAATGGCCACTATATTGATGGACCTGTTTTAGAATTAAAACACAAAAGCTTTGTAGGGATGCATCCTGTACCGGTAGTACATGGAATGACTATTGGGGAATATGCAAAAATGATTAATGGCAAAGGTTGGCTAGAAAATGGTTTACAGTGTGAATTAAAAATTATTCCTGTTGCTAATTATCATCATAAAAAAACCTATCATTTACCTATAAAACCATCCCCTAATCTACCAAATGCCAAAGCAATAAATTTATACTCTAGCTTATGTTTTTTTGAGGGTACAAACGTGAGTTCTGGACGCGGTACAAGCACTCAATTTCAAGTTTTTGGAAGCCCTTTTCTTAATTCAGAAAAATACAACTATGAGTTTACTCCAAAACCAAATCTTGGAGCAAAATACCCCATGCACAATGGTGTAAAATGTATAGGAAAAGACCTTACAAACTCAGAATTATTGAGTTCTATAAATCTAGAATGGCTTATTGAGGCTTACAGCAATACGTCCAATAAATCTGATTTTTTTAATCCCTTTTTTACAAAACTTGCAGGTCAAACTGAGCTACAACAACAAATCGAAAGTGGATGGAGTGCCAACGATATTCGTAAAAGTTGGCAAAAAGAACTAGAAGCGTTCAAAAAAATTAGAGCAAATTACCTTCTGTATCCGTAGTGGGTTTTCTGTAGGGCTGAAAGGGTTGTTTCAATAAAGACATCAAGCTGCTATTCTCTTTTTCATCAGGAAATGTATCCACCCCATAGACAAGCGCATCACGATCCAAATAGCTATAAGTCCCAAAAAATCGATCCCAAATCGAAAAAATATTTCCAAAATTAGAATCCGTATGCGGCAGTTTGTAATGATGATGTGTTTTGTGCATATCAGGTGAAACCAAAATATAACTCAATGCTCTATCCACAGCTTTTGGAAGTTTTATATTGGCATGACTAAATTGAGTAGACACCAATGAAAGTGACTGATAAAGCATCACAATTGCGATGGGTGTACCAATAATAAAAACACCAAAAAGTGTAAACAAATAGCGCACCACACTTTCAAGTGGATGATGTCTATTAGCTGTTGTGGTATCCACTTTGTGATCTGAATGATGTACCAAATGAATCATCCACAGAGGCTTTATTTTGTGTTCTATAAAGTGAGGAAGGTATGCCCCTATTAAATCCATCAACAAAATCCCTAGAACAGCAAACAACCATAAGGGCATTTCTGGAAGCCAATGTAAGAGACCAAATTCATTTTGAACCACCCAATCGGCAGATGCAAGAAGTAAAAACGCTAAACTAAAGTTAATAACAATTGTAGTTCCCGTAAAAAATAAATTGGGCCATGCGTGACGCCATTTCTTATAATCAAATTGAAATAAGGGCAAAGACCCTTCTAAAACCCAAAAAAAAGTCAATCCTCCAACAAGAATGATACTCCTGTGCAAAGAAGGAATGGTTTCAAAATAATTTAAAATATGTTCCATGGTTAACTTAATTCAAAGATACTAATTTATTTTTTTCATCATGGCTTCTACTATGTTGAACGCCGCTGGGCAAATTTTTACATTTTTTAGAGTAAGATTTGAAATTTGGTGAAATTTTCTGCGGTCAGTATGTGGAAATTCACGGCAAGCTTTTGGACGAATATCATATATACTACACTTGTTATCTTGACCCAAAAAAGTACACGGAACAGTTTGCAAAACGTAATCATTATCTTCATCTATTTTTAAATAATCTGCAATGAATTTTGAGGGTTTCATTCGAAATGATTTTGAAATGCGTTCAATGTCTTTCGTTGTAAACAGCGGCCCGGTGGTTTTGCAGCAATTGGCACATTTCAAACAGTCTGTTCGTTGAAATTCTTCTTCATGGAGTTCCTGCATTAAGTAGTCCAACTGCTTTGGAGGCTTCTTTTTTAGCTTTGCTAAGAAAGTTTTGTGCGCCTTATGCTTATCTTTGGCACGCTTGGGCAAATCATTCAATTGGTCTTGCATGATGCAAAAATACAGTAAAAAATAATTTATGAACGATGTTTTTGGTGAGGCAATTTTAGACTATCAACTTGGGAAATGCAAAGAAGATATCATTACTTCTACAAGTATTTCCGATGATGAACCTTTAAAAGTATCCTATTTATTTCGAACTTTTGACGACATGCCACTATTGGAGCAAACAGCACTAAACATGGTCAAAGGAACCATTTTGGATATTGGCTGTGGAGCTGGAAGTCATAGCTTGTTTTTAAAAGAAAAAGGATTTGAGATAAAATCTATTGATATTTCTCCAAAAGCCATTGAATGTTGTCGCCTAAGAGGTTTACAAAATGTAGACGTTTTGAATGTTTTAAATGAAACTGAATCTTTCGATACATTGCTGCTTTTGATGAATGGTTCTGGGATTTTTAAATCCTTAGAACAGACTCCAGAAGTTTTGGACCACCTCAAAACATTACTGAATAAAAATGGTCAAATTCTAATAGATTCTTCAGATATAAAGTACATGTACGAAGATGAAGATGGCGGTTTTTGGGTGGATGCACATAGCGCTTATTATGGAGAATTAGAATATACAGTACGCTACAAAAATAAAGAGGATTCTTTTCTTTGGATGTATTTAGATTTTGAACGGCTAAAAACAGCTTGTACTAGTGTTGGCCTATATTGTAAAAAAGTGATGGACGGACCTCATCACGATTTTTTGGCACGAATTACTCTAAAAGACTAATACTAGAGGTCAAATTTATAAAAAGCTCCTGCTGAAATTTGAAACCCTTGCACAGGAAAATGCATCCAGCGCTGGTAGTTTTGTCCTAAAATATTATTCAATTTTAACGTTGCAGACCATCGGTTATTGATTACATAAGACGCATCAATATTTAAATCAAAAAAGGCCTCTAGATTAGTGATTTTATTCAAATACACATTTGCAATTGTGGATGACTCCATTTTTTGAATATCAAATCTCTCTCCTGTAAAAAACCCCTGGACACCAAAAAATAATCGATCAGTGGGATGATAACGCATCGTTACTATTGATTCGATTTGTGGTAAGTTCCATGCTTTGTCTTGGGTCTCTAAATTATAGGAATTAAAAGTTGCTGTACCGCTAAAATTAAACTTATCGTTCAATTCAAAATTAAGTGATCCTCTAACAGAAACTGTTTGTAAATCGTCATATACCAAACCAAAAGAATTTCCGTTAGCATAAGCTATTGAGTTAAAAGTGCTGTTGTGGCTATTTTTTTGAAAAAATAAGGCATCTTTTTGCTGCAGTAAAGCACCGTTTATGTCATAGGATAAACTGTTAGTTAACTTTCCTTTTGTTCCTAAAAATAGTTTATAAGGCATGGAAGTTTGCTTGATCTCAATAGTAGGAGACACAAAAGCGTTTTCTGTATATAAATTTCTGTAAGTATTCTGAAAAAGATTACCATCTACACCTCCATAGACGATAAAAATGGAGTTTACCACAGCAATGCTAGCTTTGATTTTTGGATAGACATAAAATTTTTGTTTTGAATGCTCTGAATCATTAAAATAAACTGTTTTCAATCCAATATTCAAATTAACATCTGAAAGATTTAAGTTGTAGTTTGGGGAAATTGAAGCAAGTAAATTTCCATATTTTACTGAACTTTCTTGAACAAAATTTTGTGCGAATAAACCTTTAAGGAA
>CBFHNG010000043.1:0-234 GCA_965657165.1 Flavobacteriaceae bacterium | reverse complement strand
ATCTAAACCAACACGAGCTTCAATAGGTAAATTAAATAACTCTAAGTTTAATTTCGAATCCAATTGACCTCTAATTTCCTTAGAATCAAAATCATCTAAAAGGAAATAAAACTTGGCATCGACTGATTCAAAAATGCCTTCGTTGATATTAAGCCCGCCTTTTGTTTCATACACCGACACTCTTTGTTTTGCATCAAATGATTGCTGTTGATTTGTATCAAAATCTGGAAATAA
>CBFHNG010000042.1:0-14895 GCA_965657165.1 Flavobacteriaceae bacterium | reverse complement strand
AAGTATGGAAAAACAAAATTCGGTATGGAACGATTTATAAATGGATTTTTAGATTTAATTACAATTTGGTTCATCTCCAGATTTGCTAAACGCCCAATGCACTTTTTTGGACTGCTAGGCGTCTTAATGTTTATTGTTGGCTTTGGATTTGCCTTTTATTTGGGACTAGACAAACTCTATTTTAACCCCACCGGTCGCCTTATTTCTGAACGTCCAGAATTTTTTATTGCACTGACTACTATGATGATTGGAACTCAGTTTTTTGTGGCTGGGTTTTTGGGCGAAATTATTTTACAATCTAGAAACAACAAAGAACGTTATCATATTAGCGATGTTACGAAATCAAAATAAAATTAATTTAAACGAAAGCAAATATTTACATTTGCAAAAAATAAAACGAACTCAAATGAAACAGTTGCCAATAGAAAACATAAAAAAAGTGTCTTGGAATTGTGGAAAAATACAAATTGTCTACAAGGATGGCTCTAAATTACAATCTTCTGCTGAAAATGTTGTTTTGATTTCTGATTATAAAAATAGTAGTGAAATTCCCTTAAACGACCATTGTCTTTAAAGAAAAATGTATAAAATGACAAAACTAAGCCCTCAAGTGGCAAAAAACGTTGACTCCTGGTCATCAGATTTATTTGACGAAAATACCCGATCTGAAATAGAGAGTCTAAAAAATAATCCCGAAGAACTCGAAGATCGATTTTATAAAAACTTAGATTTTGGCACGGGCGGTATGCGTGGTGTTATGGGTGTTGGCACCAACCGTATTAACAAGTATACCTTGGGAAGAAATACTCAAGGTCTTTCCAACTATCTTAAACAAATTTATCCCAATAAAAACCTCAAAATTGCAATTGCCTACGACTGCCGACATAACAGTCAAACCTTTGCGAAAATTGTAGCTGATGTTTTTTCAGCTAATGATATAGAAGTCTTTTTATTTGAAGATTTGCGCGCTACTCCAGAGCTATCATTTGCTGTAAAACATTTGAATTGCCAGTGCGGAATTGTACTCACGGCCTCGCACAACCCTCCAGAATACAACGGCTACAAAGTGTACTGGGAAGATGGTGGACAACTCGTGCCGCCGCATGACAAGGCCATTATTTCAATCATCAATGATTTGGAGTACACCGAAATTAATTTTTCTGCAAAAAAAGACCTCATCCATTCTATTGGTAAAGACATAGACGATATATTTATAAATGCGTCTGTAGAAAATGGAACATTAGAAAATAACAACACTACAAACAGAGAAAATCTAACGGTTGTATTTACGTCATTGCATGGAACCTCTATAACAGCAGTTCCAGAAACATTGAAAAGAGCGGGCTACACCAACGTACACATTGTTGAAGAGCAAGCAACGCCAAATGGTGATTTCCCAACCGTAAAATCTCCTAATCCTGAAGAACCTGAAGCATTGAAAATGGCATTAGAATTAGCCGAAAAAGTACATGCAGATATTGTTATTGGCACAGACCCTGATTGTGATCGTTTGGGAATTGCTGTTCGAAATACAGAAGGTCAACTTACACTTCTAAATGGTAACCAAACCATGGTAATAATGACTAAGTTTTTACTGGATCAATGGAAAGATCAAGGAAAAATTAATGGCAACCAATTTGTTGGATCAACTATCGTTTCAACCCCAATGTTATCAAAATTAACAGATTATTTTGGGGTAGAATGCAAAATTGGACTCACAGGATTTAAATGGATTGCCAAAATGATTGAGGAGTATCCTACGAAAAATTTTATAGGCGGTGGTGAAGAAAGTTTTGGATTTATGGTTGGAGATTTTGTTCGTGATAAAGATGCGGTAACCTCTACTCTACTCGCTTGTGAAATTGCAGCTCTAACAAAAGCTAATGGAAGTTCGTTTTTTAAGGAACTTATTGAGTTATATTGTACTCATGGGTTTTATAAAGAACGCCTAATTTCTCTGACTAAAAAAGGAAAAAAAGGTGCCGAAGAAATTCAAAATATTATGGATCAAGCGCGCAACAATCCACATCAAAGCATAAACAACTCAAAAGTGGTGCGTATTGACGATTACATGTCTTCACTATCGAAAAGTTTGGTAAATAATTCTTTATCTGAAATTGCAATTCCAAAAGCAAACGTTCTTATTTTTACAACAGAAGATGGTAGTAAAATAGCGTTAAGACCAAGTGGAACTGAACCCAAAATAAAATTCTATATCAGTGTCAATACAACATTATCTAGTACTAATAATTATGAGGAAGTGAATCACGTTTTAGAACAAAAGATTGATAAAATTATAGCTTCAATGCAACTCATTTAGAATGAAAAAAATCATACAACAATTATTACCTTTTATAAAGAACTACAAAAAACATGTAGTATTAAATATTGCATTTAACCTGTTGTATGCGCTTTTTAGTACCTTGGCATTTGTTTCGCTTATTCCAATGCTTAATGTCTTATTTGATAAAACCGAAAAGATAATTAAAGAACCTGTTTGGACTGGAATTAGAGGGCTTAAGGATTATGGAAACGACTTGCTCAATTATAAAGTCTCATCCCTTTTAGACGAGGGCAACCCACAAATGGCACTTTTGGTAGTTGTTGCTCTAGTAATTACTACTTTTTTCCTTAAAAATTTATTTGGATACCTCTCAATGCAACATGTTATGTATCTTAAAAATGGTGTTTTAACAGATTTAAGAAAGAACATGTATAAACATATCATTGAACTTCCCATAAGCTTTTATTCTAAACATAAAAAAGGTGATATTATGGCTCGTGTTTTAGGGGATATCAACGAAATGCAAAACTCGTTTTTTATTCTTTTAGAGCTTATTGTTAGAGAGCCATTAACTATTATATTTTCACTTATTGTAATGATTAGTATAAGCTGGCAGCTATCTATTTTTGTCTTGCTTTTTATTCCAATTTCAGGATTTTTGATTTCAAGCATTGGAAAGCGTCTCAAACGACAATCATTGCGTGCACAACAAGAATCAGGACAACTTATTTCAACTGTTGAAGAAACGCTTACTGGTCTAAAAATTGTAAAAAGTTATAATGCTGAAATTAACTTCAAAAAAAGGTTTACTAATTCTGCTGATAAAATTTTAAAACTCGTCAATAAAATTGGTTTGAAAAATAATTTAGCAGGACCACTTAGCGAGGTTTTAGGAATTATTACTATCGCAATATTGCTGTGGTATGGAGGTAAACTTGTACTTATTGAGAAAACAATTGAAGGCACTACATTTATTGGTTTTATGGCCTTAGCCTACGGCATTTTGACTCCAGCAAAAGCCATAAGTAAAGCATCCTACAGAGTAAAAAATGGTGTTGCTGCTGCCGATAGAGTTTTTGAAATTTTATTTCACAAAGACACAATGCCAGACCAAAAAAATGCTATAAAATTATCTGGATTTAATGATAAAATAGAACTCAAAAACGTATCATTCAAATACGAAAATGAGTATGTTTTAAAACATTTCTCAATGACTGTTGAAAAAGGACAAAGTGTAGCTTTGGTGGGACAATCAGGAAGTGGAAAATCGACTATTGCAAATTTATTGACACGTTTTTATGATGTTAATAAAGGGACTATTTCTATTGATGGAAATGATATTAAAAATACAACCAAAACCTCCTTGCGCTCACAAATAGGCTTGGTTACTCAAGATTCTATTTTATTTAATAATAGCATAAAAAACAACCTAAAAATTGGAAAAGATTCTGCCACAGACCAAGAGATTACAGAAGCCCTTAAAGTTGCTAATGCTTGGGAATTTGTAAAAGAACTACCAGAAGGCATTGAAACCAATATTGGGGATGCTGGAAACAGTCTTTCTGGTGGACAAAAACAACGTTTAAGCATTGCAAGAGCAGTCCTTAAAAATGCTCCTATTATGATTTTAGATGAGGCTACCTCTGCCCTTGATACTGAAAGCGAACGTTTGGTGCAGGACGCTTTAGAAAAAATGATGAAAAACAGAACTTCTGTGGTTATTGCACACCGACTTTCTACCATTCAAAATGCAGATCATATCATTGTCATGAAGCAAGGTAAAATGGTTGAGCAAGGTAAACATCAAGAACTTCTAGATAAAAAAGGGGTATACTATTCCTTAGTCATGATGCAGTCTTTCGACTAATATTATTTTTTTGACTTAAAATCCAATTGTACTATACGCCCTTTTCCTGCTGCAAAAGCTATACTGTCATTTAAAAATCTAAAAGTATAAAAACCTTCATCACTCAATGATGTCCAAGATGCACCTGTATCTGAGCTATAATCTATCCCTTCAAAACCAATAGCAATCAAACCTTTAGCATCAGAATTAGGGACATATTGCACACAACTACGATAACCTGGGTTATTATCATCGCCTACCGCATACCATGTTTGCCCCCCATCAGAAGTTTTTATCATAGTATTGATATTAGATTTTGGTTGGGTATAGTCACCCCCAACAGCAAAACCATTTTTAGAGTCATAAAAATCAATACTATACATGCCTGTTGTTGGGGTGCCTTGAACAATAGGTGTTTCAAAAACCGTCCAAGAATGACCTCTATTTGATGAATAAAACACTCGACTTGCCACACCTCCACTGGCTATCCAAACATGATCTCCAACAATTGAAATATTAGTATCACTCGCCGCAAAAGCTGCCTCGCCATTCACTGCTTTTGGAAGTTGTTTACAAGGAATTTTATACCAATTTTCGCCGCCATCTCTAGTCATTAAAATACTCAAACAATCCTCTGTAGGATCACCCATTGCAATACCTTCTTGAGCATTCCAAAAATCCATACTATCATAAAAAACATCCGAATCCGACTCAGAATACACTAATTTTGAATTTTTATATAAATAGGCAGGGTTTGCAATACTTAAAGCAAATACTGTCTCGCCTACTAAAGCCATAGAACGTACATTAAGGGTGTCTTTTGTAAAACGATTTTTTATTAATGATTTAGATTTAAAATCAAAATGATATATGTCACCAACTGATGATACCGCCACCAACTCCTTGCTATTCAATTCTAAGGCTCTAATATTGAGTAATGAATCTTCAATAATGGGAGTGATTTGAACAGCATTAAAAACAGGTGTTGAGATTGATTTTTTACAACCATAAAAGGTTAAAAAAAACATGATCTTTAGAGGTAAATTAAATTTCATGGTAATATTCATTGAGTTTAAAATCTAATATACAGAATTCCTCAATGTTAAACCATTAATTAAGCGTAACTTTGCATTTGAAATAGACCAATTTTTATGCGTTTACACAGAAATCTTTGTTTTGCCATTATTGACGGTGTTTTACAAGTCTTCAATGATGGAGCTTATGCTGATAAAGTCATTCAAAAACTTTTAAAGCGCGATAAACGTTGGGGAAGTCGTGATCGTGGTTTTGTAGCCGAAACGACCTACGACATTGTGCGTTGGAAACGACTTTATGCCGAAATTGCGGAAGTTAAAGAACCTTTTAGTCGTGATGATGCATGGCGACTTTTTGCAGTTTGGGCGACGTTGAAAGGCATTAAACTCCCCGATTGGAAATATTTTGAAGGCACTCCAACTCGAAAAATAAAAGGCCGTTTTGATGAAGCCTTAAAAACACGTAAAATCAAAGAATCCATTCCGGATTGGATTGACACTTTAGGAGTTGAAGAATTGGGCGAAAGCATTTGGTCTAAAGAATTGACCAAACAAAACGAACAAGCGGAAGTAATTTTGCGCGTCAATACGCTAAAAACCAACAAAAAAGAACTTCAACTCAAATTGCAATCTGAGGACATTGAAACTATAGAAATTAAAGGATATCCCTTTGCATTGAAACTTATAGAACGTGCTAATGTTTTTAAGACAGAGGCCTTTAAAAAGGGCTGGTTTGAAGTGCAAGATGCCTCGTCGCAATTGGTTGCAGCATATCTCGATGTAAAACCTGGAATGAAAGTCGTTGATGCATGTGCTGGGGCGGGAGGAAAAACCCTTCATCTTTCGGCACTCATGGAAAATAAAGGTTCACTTATTGCTATGGATATATACGAAAGTAAGCTCAAAAAACTTAAAATTCGTGCCAGAAGAAATGGAGCGCATAACATTGATATGCGAGTAATCGACTCAACAAAACCTATTAAAAAATTAAAAGAAAAAGCAGACCGTTTACTTATTGATGCACCTTGTTCTGGACTAGGTGTATTGCGTCGCAATCCTGATTCAAAATGGAAATTAGAGCCCGAATTTTTGGATAAAATTAGAGGAACTCAACAACACATTTTACAAGAGTATTCCAAAATGTTGAAGCCTGGTGGTAAAATGGTCTATGCTACATGTTCGGTGTTGCCCTCTGAAAATCAAGCACAAATTGAAACTTTTTTAGTTTCAAAAGCAGGTCAAAGTTTTAATTTGATAAAAGATAAAAGTATTTTAGCACATCAAAGCGGATATGATGGATTTTATATGGCGCTTCTTGAAAAAAAGTAAGTTTAAATAGGAGAAAAAAACATGTTTAAAACTCGTGAATAACTCTTAAAAATTGCGCTATACATTAGCAATAATTACACACAAAAAAATTAAATTTGCAATAATTGATAATTATCAAATTTAAGCGCATGATTCACTTCTTTGGCCAACCTAATACCAAAGTTTTTGCAGTACAAACCCAAGGCGAATTATCCCCCGAAGACCTATCAAAATTGCAATGGCTTTTTGGTAACCAATCCAAAATAAATAAGTCTACGATTGAAACCCCTTTTGTTGGGCCTCGTGCTGCAATGATTACTCCTTGGAGTACCAATGCTGTAGAAATTACTCAAAATATGGGGGTTTTAGGCATTATTCGTATCGAAGAATTTAACGCTGTAACAAAAGATCATCAAGGTTTCGACCCGATGATTTCTGAAAAATTTTTAGAACTCAATCAGCAAATCTTTGATATCAACATTACTCCAGAACCTATCATAAATATTACTGATATCGCTGCCTACAACATCCAAGAAGGACTTGCGCTAAGCGAGGAAGAAATTGATTACCTCAATGGAGTTAGTGAAAAAATAGGTCGCCCTCTCACCGATTCTGAGGTTTTTGGATTTTCGCAAGTGAATTCAGAACATTGTCGCCATAAAATTTTTAATGGAACTTTTGTAATTGATGGCGAAGAACAACCCACCTCCCTATTCAAGCTGATTAAAGAAACCTCTAAACAAAACCCCAACAACATTGTCTCTGCTTACAAAGACAATGTAGCATTTATTAAAGGGCCTGTGGTAGAACAATTTGCTCCAAAAAGTGCAGATAAACCCGATACGTATGTGGCCGAAGATTTTGAATCTGTGATTTCTTTAAAAGCTGAAACACACAATTTTCCAACAACAGTAGAACCTTTCAACGGAGCAGCAACTGGCTCTGGGGGTGAAATCAGAGATCGACTTGCAGGTGGAAAAGGCTCTTTGCCATTAGCAGGAACAGCGGTATACATGACCTCCTATTCGCGATTGTTAGACAATCGCCCTTGGGAAAATGGTTTTAAAGAACGTCAATGGTTGTATCAAACACCAATGGATATTCTAATCAAAGCTTCAAATGGTGCATCAGATTTTGGAAATAAATTTGGTCAACCCCTAATTTGTGGCTCTGTCCTTACTTTTGAGCATCAAGAAGATGTAGAAAAATTGGGTTTTGATAAAGTTATTATGCAAGCTGGTGGTATCGGTTATGGCAAAGCTAATCAGGCCCTAAAAAGCACACCAAAAGAGGGTGATGATATTGTTATTTTAGGGGGTGAAAATTATCGCATTGGGATGGGTGGTGCTGCTGTATCATCAGCGGATACCGGTGCATTTTCTACTGGAATAGAACTTAATGCTGTTCAACGTTCCAATCCAGAAATGCAAAAACGAGCAGCAAACACTGTACGAGCGCTGGTTGAAAGTCCAGAAAATTTTATTGTTTCCATCCACGACCACGGCGCTGGAGGACATCTTAATTGCTTATCTGAATTGGTTGAAGATACTGGAGGACATATCAATTTAGATGTACTTCCCGTTGGTGATCCTACCCTATCGGACAAAGAACTTATTGGGAATGAATCACAAGAACGAATGGGACTTGTAGTACCAAAAGCACATATGGATACCCTAAAAAAAATTGCTGACCGTGAACGCTCCCCAATGTACAATGTGGGAACAGTAACCAACGATCACCGTTTTGTGTTTGAGTCGGCTAAAAGTGGTAACAAACCTATGGATTTCAACCTGGAGGATATGTTTGGCAGCTCACCAAAAACCATTATGGAAGATCAAACCATCACAAAAACATATGCCAAACTCAACTACGAACAAAAATATTTTACGACATATTTGAGTCAAGTTCTCAAACTAGAATCCGTTGCTTGTAAGGATTGGCTCACCAACAAAGTAGACCGTTGTGTTGGAGGAAAAGTTGCTAAGCAACAATGTGTTGGGCCTTTGCAGCTTCCACTCAACAATGTTGGGGTTATGGCTTTGGATTACAAAAGTGAACACGGAATTGCAACAAGTATTGGGCATGCACCAATTGCTGCACTAATTGACCCAACTGCAGGAAGTAGAAATGCTATTACGGAAGCATTAACAAACATAATTTGGGCACCACTAGAAGAAGATTTAAAAAGTGTTTCTTTGTCTGCCAATTGGATGTGGCCATGCAAAAATCCTGGCGAAGACGCTCGTTTATACCAAGCCGTAAAAGGGATTTCTGAATTTGCTATTGACCTTGGTATCAATGTTCCAACAGGAAAGGATTCACTTTCTATGAAGCAAAAATACCCAGATGGTGATGTCATATCACCAGGAACGGTTATCATTTCTGCTGCTGGACATTGTAATGGAATATCAAAAGTTGTTGAGCCTTTATTCAAAAAAAATGCAGGGCAAATCTACTACATCAATATTTCTGAAGATAATTTCAAATTAGGCGGAAGCGCATTTGCTCAAACCCAAAATAAAATTGGTAACGAAACACCATCAGTCAAAAATGCAGCTTATGTAAAAACTGTTTTTAACACCATACAAAAGCTTATTAAAAACAATAAAATTGTTGCAGGACATGACGTGGCCTCTGGAGGTCTGATTACAACACTTTTAGAACTATGTTTTTCTGATAATAAAATTGGTGCTCATATTGACTTAACTGTACTCGATGAAGCCGATACTACAAAACTATTATTTGCAGAAAATTCAGGTATTGTTTTTCAATCAGTAGATAATTCTATTGAGACAACTCTCAAAAACGCTGGGATAAAAGCATACTGTATTGGAACAGTAATTTCTAAAGGTCAACTCACTATAAAAAATAATGATCAAAACATAAATCTTGATATCGACACCTATAGAGATATTTGGTATGAAACCTCCTATCTACTAGATGAAAAACAAACAGCCAATGGACTGGCAAAAACTCGATACGAAAATTACAAAAAACAGCCTTTAAGCTTTACACTGCCGTCTCATTTCACTGGGAAATTACCAAAATTTGAGACCTCAAAATCCCGTCCAAAAGCAGCCATTATTAGAGAAAAAGGGAGTAATTCTGAGCGTGAAATGGCCAATGCCATGCATCTTGCTGGTTTTGAAGTTCGAGATGTTCATATGACCGATTTAATTTCTGGAAGAGAAACTTTGGAAGATATTCAATTTATTGGTGCTGTTGGTGGCTTTAGCAATAGTGATGTTTTGGGGTCTGCCAAAGGTTGGGCAGGTGCTTTTAAATATAACGAAAAAGCCAAAAATGCGCTTCAAAATTTCTTCCATCGAAAAGATACACTTTCTATTGGTATTTGTAATGGATGTCAATTGTGGATGGAACTCGATCTGATTAATCCAGACCACGAACAACATGGAAAAATGACCTACAACGATTCTAAAAAACACGAAAGTGCTTTCACTTCTGTTACTATTCAAAAAAATAATTCTGTCATGCTTTCAAGTTTGGAAGGTACTACTCTAGGCGTGTGGATTTCACATGGTGAAGGTAAATTCTCATTGCCGTATGAAGCATCAAGATATAATATTGTGGGCACCTACAGATACGAAGCTTACCCACACAATCCAAATGGTTCAGATTATAACACTGCGATGCTTTGTGACAATTCTGGAAGACATTTGGTGACCATGCCACACATTGAGCGGTCTACATTTCCTTGGAATTGGGCTCACTATCCACAAGGAAGAAATGATGAAGTGTCACCTTGGCTCGAAGCATTTGTAAATGCACGTTTGTGGATTGAAAACCTGTAATCATCTTTTAAATTCATGGTTTTTGGTGTTGTTTAATTTACAAATTAGAGTTTCTTATTTGTATATTTTTTAAAATTCACTATTTTGCATGGTATCAAACACAAACAAAAATGACCAACATTACTCGACTTTTTGACTTTCCATATTATCAATTGGAAACCCATAATCTTGATGCGGCTCTCGTCAGTAAAAAAGATGGAGAATGGGAAAAAACATCAACAAAAGAATACTTGGACAAAGCCAACGCACTGAGCCGTGCTTTGCTAAAGCTAGGGGTAAAAAAAGACGAAAAAATTGCAGTAATATCGTCAACAAACCGTACAGAGTGGTGTATTGTAGATATTGGAGTTTTACAAGTTGGTGCTCAGAATATTCCTATTTACCCCACCATTTCTTCTGAAGATTACGAATATGTATTGAATCATAGTGAAGCTACATATTGTTTTGTTTCTGATAAGGAAGTTTTGGAAAAAGTGATGAAAGTTAAATCTAAAACAAAACTAAAAGATGTTTTTAGTTTTGATCAAATAGAAGGGTGTAAAAACTATACTGAACTTTTTAAACTCGGAAAAGATACTTCAACTCAAGATGAAGTTGAAGCAAGAAAAGCAGAAGTAACAGAAGCCGATTTGGCCACTATTATTTACACATCTGGAACAACAGGAAAACCCAAAGGAGTAATGCTTACTCACAAAAATATTGTACAAAATATTTTGGCTAGTATTCCTAGACTTCCACTAATGGAAGGCACAACTAGAGTGTTGAGCTTTTTGCCACTGTGTCATATTTTTGAACGTGTTTTAATTTACATTTATCAGCATGCAGGTGTTAGCGTGTATTTTGCAGAAAGTTTAGAAACCATTGGAGCAAATGCACAAGAAATCAAACCCAATTTGATGAGTGTAGTACCACGTCTGTTGGAAAAGGTCTTCAACAAAATCTATGCAAAGGGAACAGAACTCACAGGAATTAAAAAAGCATTGTTTTTCTGGGCTATTCGCTTGGGAGAGCGTTTTGAACCTTATGGTGCAAATGGATTTTGGTATGAATTCAAATTAAAAATTGCTAGAAAATTGATATTCAGCAAATGGAAAGCAGCTCTTGGTGGAGAGCTCCACACTATGGTTTCTGGAAGTGCAGCACTACATCCCCGCCTCTCAAGAATTTTCTGCGCCTCTGGAATGATGGTTATGGAGGGCTATGGTCTTACAGAGACCTCACCTGTTGTGAGTGTGGGCATGCATGCCAATAATTTATTTAAGATTGGAACAGTCGGAAAACCAATTTCAAACGTTGAAGTGAAAATTGCAGATGATGGAGAAATTTTAATCAAAGGTCCAAATGTTATGAAAGGGTATTACAAAGACCCCGAACGTACAGCATCTGTAATGACAGGCGAGTATTTTCATACAGGTGATAAAGGTGAAATTGACACTGATGGCTTCTTAAAAATTACTGGGAGAAAGAAAGAAATGTTTAAAACCTCAGGTGGAAAATATATCATTCCTACTCTTATTGAAAATGAGCTTAAAGAATCTAATTTTATTGAACAAGTAATGGTCATTGGTGAAAATCAAAAAATGCCAGCCGCACTAATTCAATTGAATTTTGAATTTGTATACGATTGGATTGATAAAAAAAACCACAGTATCGATAAAAACCCTACTTCAATTATAGCGTCCTCTGAAGTACAAGAACGCATCCAAATTGAGATTGACAAATGTAACAGTCGTTTTGGGAAATGGGAACAAATCAAAAAATTTGAAATCACACCAGACGTTTGGTGTATTGAAGGCGGTCATTTAACCCCTACCATGAAAATGAAACGCAGCGTTATCGTTGAAATTTATGAGGAATTAGTTCAAAAAATCTATTCAGACTAATCTAAGTTTTTCATTTAATAATTTATTTCTTCTCTGTAAATTATAATTATTTACTATGCATGCATAATTTTTTTATATATATTATGCATGCATAATATAATTTTATATATTTGAGGCAACCAATTAATTATGAAAGAAAAGACAATAGATTATGTATTGCGAACAACGTGGTTAGCAGTTCAAAAAATGTACAATGAAGAAGCATCAAAATTTGAAGCTACAATGGCCACGGCGTTTACATTGTTGAGTATTGATCCAAAAAAGGGAACACCTTCAACGTCTTTGGGACCAAAAATGGGAATGGAAGCTACAAGTTTGTCTAGAATTTTAAAATCATTGGAGGAACGTAATTTGATAAAAAGGGGTCCAAATCCAGAAGATGGACGTGGTGTGCTGATACATTTAACAAAAATAGGATTAGATAAAAGAGAGGAATCAAGACAACGAGTTTTTACTTTTAATGATAAAGTAAAAGCTGAAATCAATAATGAGAAATTAAATCATTTTTATGAAGTTTCAGAAATAATTTTGGATCTTATAAACGATAAAAAAATATTTTAATAACCTACATACTTTTTATGAAAAAAAGAAAAATCAAAAAAATTGCCATCATTGGTTCAGGGATTATGGGCAGCGGCATTGCATGTCATTTTGCCAATATTGGTGTAGAGGTACTTTTGCTTGATATTGTGCCGCGTGAACTAAATGAAAAAGAGAAAAAACAAGGATTGACTTTAGATAATAAGGTTGTAAGAAATCGTTTGGTAAATGATGCACTCAAAGCTGCACTAAAATCAAAGCCCTCCCCTATTTACAGTCAAAAATTTGCACAGCGTATTACAACTGGAAATATTGAAGATGATATTGCAAAAGTCAAAGATGTTGACTGGATTATGGAAGTCGTTGTAGAACGACTAGACATCAAAAAACAAGTATTTGAAACGCTTGAAAAACACCGTACCCCTGGCACACTAATCACTTCAAATACGTCTGGTATTCCCATAAAATTTATGTGTGAAGGCAGAAGTGAAGACTTTCAAAAACACTTTTGTGGAACCCATTTTTTTAATCCTGCACGCTACTTAAAATTATTTGAAATCATACCTGGACCAAAAACAGACAAAGCTGTTTTAGAGTTTTTAGATGGATATGGTGAACAATTTTTAGGAAAAACATCAGTCATTGCAAAAGATACGCCAGCATTTATTGGAAATCGCATTGGAATTTTTGGCATTCAAAGTTTGTTTCACCAAGTAAAAGAACTTGGACTCACTGTAGAGGAAGTTGATAAACTAACAGGACCTGTAATTGGACGTCCAAAATCGGCCACATTTAGAACCGTAGATGTTGTTGGGTTAGACACTCTTGTGCATGTTGCCAATGGAATTTATGAAAATTGTCCAAATGACGAAGCACATGAACTTTTTAAACTCCCTGACTTCATCTCTAAAATGATGGAAAACAACTGGTTAGGTAGCAAAACAGGACAAGGTTTTTATAAAAAAGAGGGAAAGACAATTACTGTATTGGATCTCAACACACTAGAATATAGAGAAAAGAAACGTGCAAAATTTGCTACATTAGAACTTACGAAAACTATTGATAATGTCATTGACCGTTTCAAAGTTTTGGTAGGTGGGAAAGATAAAGCTGCAGATTTTTATAGAAAAAACTTTGCTGCAATGTTTGCATATGTATCTCATAGGATACCTGAAATTTCAGATGAGCTATATAAAATAGACGACGCGATGAAAGCCGGATTTGGATGGGAACATGGACCTTTTCAAATATGGGACGCTATAGGTGTTCAAAAAGGAATTGAAATCATGGAATCCGAAGGCCACTCACCTTCGCAATGGGTGTTGGATATGTTAGAATCTGGAAATTCATCTTTTTATACCATTGAAAATGGAGCAACTCTAGCTTATTCAATTTCAAATAAAACACAAGAAAAAATCCCAGGACAGGATGCCTTTATCATTTTGGATAATATTCGAAAATCCAAAGAAGTCTTTAAAAACTCAGGTGTAGTTATTGAAGATCTTGGTGATGGTATTTTAAACTGTGAATTCCAATCTAAAATGAATACCATAGGTGGCGATGTTTTGGCAGGGCTAAACAAAGCTGTGGATTTGGCTGAACAAAATTTTGAAGGATTAGTTATTGGTAATCAAGGGGCAAATTTTTCTGTGGGTGCAAATATTGGGATGATTTTTATGATGGCCGTAGAGCAAGAATATGATGAATTGAATATGGCTATCAAGTACTTTCAAGACACCATGATGCGGATGCGCTACTCCTCTATTCCCACTATTGCTGCACCACATGGGATGACACTTGGAGGCGGTTGTGAGCTTTCTATGCATGCCGATAAAGTCGTTGCAGCTGCAGAAACTTACATTGGTCTAGTCGAATTTGGTGTAGGCGTTATTCCTGGCGGTGGTGGTTCAAAAGAAATGGCGATGCGAGCATCGGATTCTTTTAGAAAAAATGATGTTGAACTCAATATTTTACAAGAATACTTCCTTACAATTGGTATGGCAAAAGTGGCAACTTCTGCATATGAAGCCTATGACTTGGGTATTTTACAAAAAGGAAAAGATGTTGTTGTTGTAAACAAAGACCGTCAAATAGCAACTGCAAAAGCCTATGCAAAACTATTGGCAAATCAGGGTTATAGTATGCCTGTTCGACGAAAAGATGTAAAAGTTTTAGGAAAGCAAGCATT
>CBFHNG010000041.1:0-15777 GCA_965657165.1 Flavobacteriaceae bacterium | reverse complement strand
TTGTTTTTAAAAAAATAAAGGGTTAAGAAATATGAACTTAAAAAAAATAAATCCAAAAACTATTTGAAAAGAATAGAAAACCCACTTATATTTGCACTCGCATTAGGAGAAATGGCAGAGTGGTCGAATGCGGCAGTCTTGAAAACTGTTGAGGGTCACACCTCCGGGGGTTCGAATCCCTCTTTCTCCGCAAAAGGAAACCAAGTGCATTTGCACTTGGTTTTTTTTATGAGATAAACTGAAGTTTAGTTCAGGTTTGAATCATGAAAAAAACCAAAGACTTTCTGGAAGAAAGTTGGTTTCTATGCTTGCCCAGGATTTCCTTATGGGATCATAAAATAATCCCTCTTTCTCCGCAAAAGGAAACTCAAAACGGTTAGTATATGAAAAGTAGCGGATTTTATGCACTAACTTTTCGGATTGTAATGACCTTTACTTTATTTATTTTGTTTCATTTAAGCGAGTAAACCGCTATTACTTATACACCGTGTTAGCTTGCGTTTTTACTTTTTTTTCAGCCAATCATATGCAGATTTCATTACAATATCAAGTTTTGGTTTAGCTTCTATGAATTGTCCATTTTCCATAATGATTTCATTAAACTGATGGTCGCAATTCGGATATGTTTTATATGTTAGATTATCTTTTCTGTTTTTTATGAATTCTAATTGAATATAATCTGCACTTAACACTGAATTTTCGTCTAAACTTCCATTTGCGATGTAAATTGGTATCTCTAATTCTAATAAGTATTTATAGGGATCTGTTTCCGTAAATGAAGCCCATCTCTTATAAGAATGTCCCCACCATTCTTTATCTGTATTTTTTTTGTCTCGATAGATGTTTTTATATTCAGCAAAAAGTGAATCAATTTCCATTTGTGAATCCGTTTCAGAAATTTGACCACGGGTCGCTTTCATTCTTGCATTAATGATAGGGTCGAAGAGTTGATTTAATCCATTACCACCAAATAACAAAAGATGAGTTATGTGTTTGTTTTCCTTAGCTAATTTGGGACCTACCTGTGCTCCTTCAGAAAATCCGAAAATAGCAATTTTTGAAGTGTCAATACTTTTTTCATCTACCAACTTATTAATGATTAAATTAGCAGAATTTACTCTCCAATCTAAAGATAAATTTTTCCTATATTCGATAGGTTCTTCATAAACTGGGAATCCATTTTCATCATTTTGTACAGAATCTACAAAAGGAACTCCAGGCTTGCTAATCAATAAGATTTTGTATTCCTTGTTTAATTTCTGAAAATCGATCACTACAGTTGAGCCAATTCCAGCATCTATTTTCTGGAAAAGAGGATATGCTCCCGAACCATCTAAATATACTAAGAGAGGTTTTTTACTATTTGTTGAGTCGATGCTAAGATAATAATTTACCTCACTTATTTTTTCGTCAGTAAATCTATGTTCTTCAAAGCCTAATGCCTTAGGGCTAATAGTTTGAGCGAAGGAATTCGCTCCAATCAGTATTAAGGTAAGTGTAATTAATGTTTTGTTCATCTCTATTATTTATCTAAAGGGCTGATATTTTCTCAAGGTGTTGCGTTCAAATGCAAGCTAACTTGTATATATCCACATATCGTGTTTATTTCTTTTTTATATTTTATTTTTTGATTCAAAAGTCACACTTAACATGTTTTAGTGTCTACATTAATTAACATATATATTCATCCCCAAACCACATCAAGTTTTTCTAATTCTGCATCTAATTCTTTTAATGAATTAGAATCGATAATTTGTGTATTTATAGTCATTTCTTTTCGGTCTGTTTTGATGATATAATCACCAGCAAACTTTTTTATGCGTTTGACTTCAGTAAGTTTTAATTCTTTTCCTAGAGGGCCATTGATTCTAATTATACCATCTTCTATGGTGATATATTTATATTTTTTTTGATAAAAAAATATTCCTAGATAAATAAGAGACATTACAATCCAACCATAATCCAACGAACTAAGCTCTTCTTTTTCAAAAAAAATTACATTAAAAAACATAAACCAAAAAAAACCTGCTGACAAGTAAACTATTAAAGGCTCTTTTTTATATTTTATTTTCATTTTAAATTTATTATGTACGCTGAACTAAATTAAGCTCACTGAATAGGTTCCAAAAAAATCTTCAAGAAAAAATAAATACTATAGATTTATAGGCATTTCATGGTATGAAGAATAAATTTGGGACTTTATTCGTTGTAAATATATAAAAATTTTTAAATTTTCATTAGGTCTTCATCGTTCTAAAATTCCTTATTTTTGCTCAAAATACAATACTATGAGTCTACTCAACGCCCTTAAATGGCGCTATGCCACCAAAAAATTTGATTCTAATAAATTTATTTCATCATCAGCTATTGAAAAAATAAAGGAAGGTTTTAATCTGTCAGCGTCTTCGTATGGATTGCAACCTGTTCAGCTTTTGTTGGTCCATAACAAAGCCATTCAAAACGAATTGGTGCCCATGTCCATGAATCAAAAGCAAGTGGAACAGGCATCTCATGTGGCTATTTTTTGCGTCAAAACCTCATTAGATGCAGATTATGTCAATGCATATTTTGAGCGGGTCAAAAGCATACGTCAAACCCCAGATGAAATTTTAGCGCCTTTTAGAACGCATATTATTGATAGTTTTGGGGCTAAATCCACAGATGAAATTTTTCTTTGGGGCGCAAAACAAGCATATTTGGCCATGGGGAATTTGTTGGCCGTTTGTGCAGATCTTAACATTGATGCTTGTCCAATGGAAGGTTTTGAGCCTGCAAAATTTGATGCGTATTTCGATTTAAAAGCCAAAGGCTTACGTTCTGTTCTTATCATGCCAATGGGGTATAGGGCAGAGGATGACCCTTTTGCAGCAATGAAAAAAGTACGTAAACCCCTATCTGAATCTGTAACTGAAATTTTATAATTATGCCCGGATTTGAACTTTTTGGCGATGCCGAACGCAAAGAAGTCCAAGATGTATTGGACTCTGGTGTTTTGATGCGTTATGGTTTTGATGGCCTTAGACAAGGGCATTGGAAAGCCAAGGATATGGAATTGGCTATTCAAAAACGATTTGATGTTAAGCATGCACAATTGGTGAGTAGCGGCACTGCTGCTGTAAGTATGGCCCTCGCTGCTGCTGGTGTTGGGGCGGGAGATGAAGTGATCATGCCCACCTTTACATTTGTAGCGAGCTTTGAAGCCATTATGATGACAGGGGCAACACCTGTAGCTGTTGATATAGACGACACTCTAACCCTTGATATAGAAGCGGTTAAGGCCGCTATTACGCCAAAAACAAAAGCTATTATGCCCGTGCATATGTGTGGGAGTATGGCCAATCTCGAGGCTTTAAAATCCATTTGTGACACACACCATTTACTGTTAATCGAGGATGCTTGCCAAGCCATTGGCGGGACATACAAAGGAAAATCCTTAGGTACGATTGGCGATTTGGGTTGTTTTTCTTTTGATTTTGTAAAAACAGTCACTTGTGGCGAAGGCGGAGGCGTTATTACCAACAACCCGACTTATGCAAAACATCTCGATCATTTTAGTGACCATGGACATGATCATGCTGGACAGGATCGTGGCGCAGAAACACACCCTTTTTTAGGCTATAATTTTCGTATTTCTGAACTCAATGCTGCTGTTGGATTAGCACAATTTAGACGTATCGATGAGTTTTTAGCCCTTCAAAAAAAGCATTATTCCATTCTTAGACATGCCCTAGAGCCCATTGATGGGATTACCTTTCGAACTGTTCCAGAAGGTGGAGTAGAGAGTTATGCGTTTTTAAATTTCTTTTTGAACGATTTAGAAACCGCTAGAGGTGTCATTCAATCCTTTAAAGCCAATGGAATCGATGCTTGTTTTCATTATTATGATAACAATTGGCACTACATTCGAAAATGGGAGCACTTGAAGGATAAAAAATCTTTGTATCCTTTATCTCAAGAATTAAAAAATGGATTAGATGATTTGAAAGACAAGGATTTTTCTAAATCAGATCATTTTATTGGAAGAAATATTTCATGTCTCATAAAACTATCTTGGACTGAAGAAGAAGCGCATCAAAGAGCTGAATTAATGGCCAATTGCATAAAAAAAACAATTGGTTAGTAATTGATATAATCAATAATTTCTAAGCCATAACCAATCATACCAACACGCTTTTTTTGTTTGCTATTGGAAATTAGATTAATTTTAGTAATGTCTAGGTCGTGAAGAATTTGTGCACCAATGCCAAAGTCTTTTTCATCCATACTAATGCTTGGTGCTTTGACAACTTTACCTTTTTTTTGAATCTCTTTTAAAACCCCTAATCGTTTCAATGTTTTTTGTGGACTAGAATTTTGATTGATAAAAATAATAGCACCTTTACCTTCTTTATCAATCACACGAAACATCTCATCTAATTTTTTATCGGCATTGTTGGTAAGTGTTCCCAAAATATCATTATTCACTAATGTGGAGTTGATTCGTGTTGGAATAGCTTCATTAATAGACCATTGTCCTTTTGTCAGTGCAATATGAACGGCATCATTGGTGGTTTGTTGATATGCTCTTAGTCGGTATGTTCCAAAACGTGTTTCAATTTGAAAATCATGTTTTTTATCAATTAATGAATCGTGTTGCATACGATAGGCGACAAGATCTTCTATAGAAATGATTTTGAGGTCAAATTTTTTGGCTACTTCAATCAGTTGTGGCAGTCGTGCCATTGTTCCGTCCTCATTTAAAATTTCAACCAAAATACCTGCGGGTTGAAATCCTGCCAATCGGGCCAAATCAACAGCGGCTTCTGTATGTCCAGTACGTCGCAAAACACCACCATTTTTTGCTTTTAAAGGAAAAATATGTCCTGGACGCCCCAAATCATGAGGCTTTGTTTCTGAATTTACAAGTGATTTTATGGTTTTGGCGCGGTCAGACACTGATATTCCTGTGGTACACCCATGTCCAATTAAATCGACAGAAACTGTAAATTGTGTATGATGAAGTACAGTGTTGTTTTGTACCATCATATTCAATTCTAATTCATCACAACGCGTTTCTGTAAGTGGCGCACATATAAGTCCGCGTCCATGAGTGGCCATAAAATTGATCATCTCTGGCGTTACAGTTTCTGCGGCTGCAATAAAATCTCCTTCATTTTCACGATTTTCATCATCAACAACAACAACGACCTTACCCGCTTTTATATCCGCTATTGCTTCCTCAATGGTGTTGAGTTTCTCTATTGGAGTTGATTTTTGTGTTATTGACATGAAGTATTTTTTGCAAAGATAGTAGAACGCCAGTAAAACTTATGAAATTTTAGTTAAATCTTCATTCATTTTTTTATTGAAATAGAAGCGATATAAGAAGAATAGGGGAAGTGCTAAAATAATAAAAACAACATTGTGAGTCATAAATTTCTTTTTCAAAATTTTATAAAATTCAGATTGATTTTTTAAAACTTTAATGAATAACACAACAAATAAGAGCGCTGAACATATGCCAATGGCCACAAAAACTTGACCTACTGTAGGTAAACCATTATTGTTGAGGACCAATCCACCTAGACCAAAAATCAAAAACGTTAGATGTGCATAATTTGCAAGTGTTGCATTTTCGTGATAATCTTTCATATGACGCACACCAGATTCGAATGATTCATTACTTAAATTTCCAGAAAGTTTCAGTTCTAGTTCTGTAATACCTCTTTGTTCTAGAACTTGAAGTGCATTTGTTTTGTGAGCAATACTCAATCCATAGTGTCTATAATTTTTTACTAAATCTATGAGTTTGTCATTTTCAAAACTGTCTATATTTTTAGTATCAATAGTTTCTTTTTTTTGGTCACTTTCTGAAATTATAGAAGTTTTTACTAATTTTTGTTTTAATGGTATTAAGATGGAGTCTAAATCCAATAGCGCCCTATCTTTTGTTGCTCTACTTGTCAGATAGATACTAAAAGGCAACATAATTAATCCCGCCAACCATGTAGCAAAAACAGGATCCAAACTATTATCTTCCGAACTGTTTTTAGCAAAAATACTAATGAAATGATACGTTAAGAAGATCAAAATAGCAATAACCAAAGGAAGTCCAATGCCTCCTTTTCGTATTAAAGCACCTAATGGTGCCCCCACAAAAAACAGTATAATACACATCAAGCCTAAAGCAAATTTATCGTGTAGCGCCACAATATGCTTATTAATATTTGTAGTTGAAATTGATAATGCTTTTGTCTTAACTTTTATATCGTCTTGTGCAGAGCTTGCAGAACCAATAGCTAAATTATACAATTGAACGGCTTTTTTCTTTGTAAAAAGATCAATTATATTTTTTGGCATTTCAGTTAAAGTATCCTTTTTATTATACTTATAATTTAGGTTCAGATTTGTTTGTTGTGAGCGTACCATCATATTTTTTGAAAACTCATCTATTGTTTCACTTCTTGTATCGTACAAGGAATCAATTGTGGTATTCAGTTCGGCAACACCAAGCATATTATAACGTGTATTGGTGTTTTTTTTATCAAAATCGATGTCATTAAATTTTGAGACATCAATATTAATCACATAGCGCTCAAATGTACTTTTGACTTGTGGCCTGTTTTTTGTTCTCTTTTGGTAATTTGCCGATTGAATCTCGTCATAATAATTTCCATCATATAGGATGAGTTGAACAAGGTCTGAGGATTCATCGCTATAAAATTCTCCTGTTTTAGATTTAATCACAGTATAGTTTCCAGAACTATTTCCTTTTTTTTGATGAATGATAACATCTTCAAGAAATTCACCATTCTCACCACTTTTTTTAGCCACTTTGATGTTGATGTCTTGAATCTGATTAAATTGACCTTCGGCAACAATCATTGCGGGTTTTACACGGGCAATGTTCTGTCTTAAATTATAAAAATTATATTCTGCCAATGGAATGACATTATTGGCAAAGAAAAAACTAATAATAGATAGAAATACGATAAAAATACTTAAACTTTTCATGGCGCGTTGCAAAGAAATCCCTGTTGATTTCATTGCTGCGAACTCGTAGTTTTCAGCAAAATTTCCAAAGACCATTATAGATACCAAAAGCACCGTTAGGGGTAGAACTAAAACTACTATTCTAGGGGATACATAGATCAAAAATTTTAGAATTACATCAAATTCTAAATCTTTTCCAGCGAGCTCAGAAATATAAACCCAAACGGATTGCAGTAGAAAAATAAACATTAAAATAGTAAAGACACTAAAAAATGACTTTAAATAGGTGGATAGTATGTAGCGGTCTAATATTTTCAATGCGGGCCCTAATCTAAATTATTGATGTAATAATCACTGTATTTTGAGGCATCAAAGTTAAAAAATGATTGGGGAAGAGGAGTATTTGTGTTGAATTCTAACACATTTAATGTGGTTTTGGTATTATTTTCACCTATTTCAATCAAATTATAGATGTGTTTTGTGTTGATATCAATTCCAAGTAAAGCGTATTTAATTTCAGTCTCTGAATCAATAGGTATGAGTTTGATATATTGTATTTTTCGCCCCATTTTATTTTGAATGATGTCTAGCGTATAGTTGTATCCCGACTCAAAAAATGAAAACAATTGACTTGGTGAAATTGTATTTTCTTCTTCGGAGTTTTCATTAGAAATTGTAACCTCTTCGTCTTCTGAGCTGATGGTGTAGAGTGTTTTTCCATCAAAAATGCGTTGGATTCCAAGGATATCAAGTACATATTTGTCTCCTTCTAATGTGACTTTTCCTTTTGTTTCTTGTCGGATATTTTCAGATTCATTTTCTAAAACATATTTAAAAGAAATCTCAATATTATCGTAACTGTTTACTTTTTCATTGACTTCACTCAAAAGCTGTTTTGCTTTTGGGTCTTTGGTTTGTGCAACAATTGTGCTCAACGAAAGTAGAGCGAAAAGGAGAAAATTAATTTTAAGAAATTTCATTGTCTAATAATTGATTTAATGCAACTAAATCAGAGACCAAAACCTGTCGTGCCTTGCTACCCTCAAATGGCCCTACAATTCCAGCAGCTTCCAATTGATCTATTAGTCGTCCTGCACGGTTATAGCCTAATTTTAATTTTCGTTGTAATAATGAGGCCGAACCTTGTTGAGCAGTTACGATAACTTCTGCAGCTTCACGAAAAAGTTTATCTCTGTCATTGATATTAATATCAAGACTTGTGCCAGATTCTTCACTTATATATTCTGGTAAAATATAGGCACTTGCATATGCTTTTTGTGAGCCAATAAATTCGGTGAGTCGTTCAACTTCTGGTGTATCCACAAAAGCACATTGAATCCGCACCAAATCGTTCCCTTGAGTGTAAAGCATATCCCCACGTCCAATCAATTGATCGGCTCCAGAGCTGTCCAAAATCGTTCGAGAATCAATTTTTGATGTGACTCTAAAAGCAATACGTGCAGGGAAGTTGGCCTTGATAATTCCTGTAATTACATTTACAGACGGACGTTGTGTGGCAATAATCAAATGAATACCAATCGCTCTTGCAAGTTGTGCTAATCGTGCTATTGGGGTTTCAACTTCTTTACCAGCCGTCATGATCAAGTCCGCAAACTCGTCAACGACTAAAACAATATAAGGCAAAAACTTGTGTCCATCGTTGGGGTTTAACTTTCTTGCTTTAAATTTTGTATTATATTCTTTGATATTTCTACAAAATGCTGACTTCAACAAATCATAGCGGTTATCCATTTCAATACATAATGAATTTAAAGTATTGATAACTTTTGTATTATCTGTAATAATGGCATCTTCCGAATCGGGGAGTTTTGCCAAATAATGACGCTCTATTTTATTGAATAAAGTCAGCTCAACTTTCTTAGGATCAACCAAAACAAATTTGACTTCGGCAGGGTGTTTTTTGTAGAGTAGGGAAGTTAAAACTGCATTTAACCCTACAGACTTTCCTTGACCAGTAGCCCCCGCCATAAGCAAGTGTGGCATTTTGGCTAAATCGACAACAAAGGTTTCATTGCTAATTGTTTTTCCCATCGCAACAGGCAATTCCATTTCAGATTTTTGAAACTTTTGTGATGCAATTACAGAGTTCATAGAAACGATGGTGGCATTTTTATTGGGGACTTCAATACCAATGGTGCCACGCCCTGGGATGGGCGCAATAATACGTATCCCTAAAGCAGAAAGCGAAAGCGCGATATCATCTTCTAAGTTTTTAATTTTTGATATACGGATTCCGGCCTCGGGGATGATTTCATATAGCGTAACTGTTGGGCCTACCGTTGCTTTGATGCTACTAATGCCTATTTTGTAATTATTGAGGGTATCGACAATTTTATTTTTATTGTCTTCCAATTCCTCTTGATCAATAGTTATGCCTTCGGTATCGTATTTTTTTAGAAGTTCTAAAGATGGAAAAACAAAATTTGGTAGCTCAAGCTTAGGGTCAACTTCACCAAAATCTTCTACTAATTTGGTCGCCAAATTATCGGTTTCAGAAATTTCTTCTTTGGCCACTGTAACTTCCATTTTTACATCCGATTCATCGGGAGTTTCAAGCGGTTCTTCTTTTTTGGTTATACTCGAATGGTTTTGAATGGTAGGTTCTAAATTTTTTAATGGTACTTCAAAGCTCGAAGATGTTGATTCTTTTTCAATAGTTTCATCTTTATCCTCATCAAATGTGTGTTTGACAGTTTCATCAACAGAAGTTCCTTCTGTTTTGGGCTTTTTTTGAATTGAAAAAAGCTTTGCAATTTGCTGTGGTGTAACTTTAAATCGAATAGCGATATAACAAATAAACCCAAATAACAGGAGCAGGGCAGTCCCAATTTTGCCAATATAGTCTTGTAAAAATAAATTCAATTGATAGCCAATTGTTCCGCCTAAGTTGGGTAGCGATTTAAAGACATATCCAAGAGTCATTGAACACCATATGATAATTAGTGTACCCCAAATCCAATGTCGAAATAAACGTTGTTTAGAAGTGTTCATCAAAACGCTAACACCAGAAATAACCAATAGTCCCGAAAATAAAAATGATGCAATACCAAAGCCTTTGAAAACCAATAAATGACTCATCCAAGCCCCAATTTTGCTCAGCCAATTGTTGGTTGGTATGGCTCTGTTTGTAAACCCATTAAGCGCACTTTGATCGCTATTTCCTGTAAAGAAATACGAAAGAATAGAAATAAAAACCAATACGCCTAAAATCACCAAAAAACTACCAAATACAAGCCGTTGTGGGTTGGTTAGGGTAATTTCTGGAAGGATTGATGTCTTATTTTTTTGGCCCGTTGTTCTGGTCATACGTTTTTTGTGGTTGGAAACAAAAATACAAATTAATAAACTTTATTTGAATAGGGTATAAAAATTTGTTTTAAATAAAAAATAACAGCATTCTATTACGATTTTTGATATTAAATAACAAATACACCTTGTTTTGTCTAACTCTATTTTCAACAGGTTAAACAAAGCCCTTTTTATGTTATTTTTTTGAATTTTTAAAAGCTATATCTTAATTTTAAATCCAAGTTAGCCCCAAAATCAAAAGCACCATGAAAAAGCTATTTATCTCTTTCTTTGTTTTAATCATTAACTGCACACTAGCTCAAAATTACAAGGGCAATACATTTTACACTTCAGGTGATTTATTAATCGGAAATTATTTTGGAATTGATGCAGGTTTGAATTTTATACTTAAAGAAAAATACTCTTTTAGGTTTTCATATTCAGGATTAATTAGAAGAGCAAAATCAACCCCAAAAAATTATTCTTCAGGGATATTAAGTGCGTTTGTACTTGGCTTAGTTGGCCCATTTGATAATCTAGAAAACTATCAAATTTGCGTTGGCAAAATTTATCCATTCAATCCTAAATCAACGATAAGGGCAAATTTATCTATTGGTTTAGGATATTCTACAATTAAAGAGCCAACAATATATGAGAAAAGTAATGGATTTTTTGCAAATAATTACAAATGGAAATATCATGAATATAATACAGTTAGTGTCATCATAAATCCAAAAATTGAATTTCCTTTTTCAAGATTCTATGGATTGAGTATTTCCATAATGCTTAAAATAAACAAAGAAAGAACATACTTTGGAATTGGTTTTGGTCATATGATTGGCAAATTAAGACAAAGGAAATAGATTATAAAAATACCCTAATATATACTATGAAAAAAACAACAATTTTCCTAACACTACTCGCAACCCTTAGTTGTTGCAGTAAAGACGACAACAATGAAACACTACCCCCTGCAACACAAACCGGGGCGGGCACTTTTGCTTGTCATGTAAACGGACACGCTTTTATTGATACCAGCGGTGGCTACTTTAATTGTTACTACCAACTTATTGATGGCGAATACTTCTTTGGAATACAAGGACGTGATGATGTTGGGGATTTGACTTCAATAACTCTTGGTACAGAAAAAAAAGAAATAAATGAAGGAAACACATACAGTCTTTTAAAAATTTTAGATGGTAATATGTGGGGGGGGGAGGTTTTTCAAGTGAGAATAATCCATATCAATTTGTTTCTACCAATTCTCAATACACAGGAGAACTCACCATTACCAAATTTGATTTAAACAAAAACATTGTATCTGGCACCTTTTGGTTTGATCTTAAACACCCTGTAACAGGTGAAACGGTCAAAATCAGAGACGGACGCTTCGATACGCTTTTTACTCAATAAAACAATTCTTAACCTTAAAACTCAAACAGCATGAAAAAACTAACCATTCTTTTAATTTGTTTTGCTTTTATCACTCTACAGGCACAAACCGAAATTAACAACAACTGGAAAAATCAAGTCAACCCCATTTTTCAGGGATTAAACAAAAACCGTGTACCATACAAAGTCCTTTTAGACTATGCCATGGAATTTACTGATGTCCCCGCATACAATGGTACATTGACCAACAACACTTATGTGGACGCCAATGTGCTAGGCAATATATACAAAACCCTCTTTATGGGTAAAGTAACCAATAGCACGCAATATTTTCCTAAATTAGAAGACATTGCAAGCCGTTGGGTAACCCATCGCCAAAGCTATAACCACTCCCGAAAAAGTACGCTAGTACTTAGCGGTCTATTTTACAAATATGCGCAACTAAACCCCAATGCCCTACGATACAATAAAATACGCGTGTATAACAATAAATACTACGACAAATACAGAAGAGGGGTTTGGCAAAATCCTTATATAACCAAACAAACTATTGCCTTTACACCACCAGTAAATAGCTATAATAAAAGAAATTTTGGCGTGGTACTTCCTCAAAATTTGTTATTGAGCAATAGTCCAAACAGCATACACCGTATTCAAGTCAATTTTAATGACGGCAAAGGATATCGAACCCTTACGGTTGGTCAAAAAGTGTTTGCCAATTATACACAAAACGGAACCTACGATTGGATTTTTAAAACCACCTTAACCAATGGTAGGGTTTTATATTCCAAAACAAAAATTATAATAAAACAAACTTTTACAACAAAGCCATGGAGCAGAAGAAAGCACATAAATTAATAATTATGAAAAAAACATTTTTAGTATTCATATTGCTGACAACCCTTAGCAGTTGCAGTAAAGACGACAATAAACAAGCCTTACCGCCTGCCACACAAACTGGAGCAGGCACTTTTGCTTGCTATGTAAACGGACACGCTTTTATTGATACAAGTGGCAATTTTAACTGTTTCTACCAATTTATAGACGGAGAATACTTCTTTGGGATTGGAGGAGAAGATGAAAATCATAACGTATTTGATCAGATAATTCTTTCTTCGAACGCCTCAGAAATAGAGCAAGGAGTCGAATATATTCTTACTTGTAATGAACCAAATAATTACTATGGTGAAGTCGCCTTTACAGGACAGTTGTTGGATGCAACTACCTGCAATACTAATCTTGGTATGATGACCATAACCAAGTTAGACTTTACTAATAATATTGTATCTGGAACTTTCACATTCGATATCATTCATCCTTATACTGGTGAGATCATCGAAATTCGTGATGGTAGATTCGACACTCTATTCACTCAATAAAATTAAACTATATGAAAACTAAAATAACAACCATTTATATACTATTCATCTCTCTGTTAGGATTTTCACAGAATATTGAATTTTTAGAGCAACCCATATACCTAAACAATTCTATAATCCATCGTGCAACTTTGTTAATTGATTTAAGACCAGGTCAATTGGAAATTACAAGGCCTCTAATTGTAGCTGAAGGTTTTGATGCAGGTAGTGTAATTAGCCCTGAAGAAGAATATGGAGATACTGATTTGATAAGCTTTGATAGGAGTATAAATAATGCAGGCAGCAACCTTAGAGATCTGATTGACCCAACTAATAATAATCAAACATATGATATCATTTACGTCAATTGGACCAATGGTACGGATGCCATACAAGAAAATTCATTGGTACTTAAAGAAGTTATAAACTGGGTCAATAGTCAAAAAGTGGGTAACGAGCCCAATGTATTGTTGGGGCAAAGCATGGGTGGCGTAATTGGGCGTTACACCTTGGCCAATATGGAAAAAAACGGCGAAACCCACAATGTCCGCTTGTTTGTTGCACACGACGCCCCCATGCAAGGGGCCAATACTCCTTTGAGTTTGCAATATTTTTCTCGTCATGCCTATGATCAATATACTGCTGCGCCTGTTCTGTATGGTTTAGGTGAAATTGTAATCCCAACTGTTTTAAACCTCATTGAATTAATGAGTCTGGGTAATTTGGACTTTGCGTTTCCGTCAATTTCAAATGTTTTAACTTTACAAGACACCCCTGCCGCAATGCAAATGAATTACCATTATGTAGATCGCAATAGTAACCCCACAATGACTGTTCACAATGCCTGGCAACAAGAATTGGATAATGTAGGGTATCCAAGTCAATCGCGTAATATAGCTATTAGCAACGGTAATGAATGTGCCGTAGACCATGGTTTTGACCCTAGGGCAAAATTTATCAATCTTCACGACACACATAATCCAGGGTTTTGGGGAGATTTATTACACATGATTGCTACTCCTATATCCGGAATATTAATAAACGATTTGGAACTAACCTTTCTAGGCTTACTTCCGGGTTCCAGTAAGTATTTCTTTGATTTTGATTTGCATGCAAATCCTGCTGTAAATCATTCTAACCGAAGAGTTTACAGAGGTAAGATGCGATATGAGAAGAAATTACTGTGGCTAATTCCTATTTCTCATACCATCACAGAGCGGACTAAAAATGCTCCCAATGGCTATCTACCATTTGATACTTACTCTGGTGGCTACTATGATATTGTGGATAATATTCCTTTTGATTTCCAACAATACTTACCAAGTGGTACAGTAGTTAATCCAAGATATGGCTTTATTCCTGTGGTTAGTGCTTTGGATATCAAACGAAATAACGGCCATGTAAACCCAACAGATTATCTAAAAAATTATTCTGGTGGCACTACCCCTGAACCTGCTCTTACAAGCGGTTTTGATAATTTTATTGTCGATTTTATGCCCAATATCCCCACTAATAATGAACATATTTCATTTCAACCAAGAAATGGTAATTGGTTGGCGAATGAACTGGATGAAGCAACAAATCTAATTGAAGATTGTTCATTTGTTTGTGAAAGCACCTCAATTGTAGGAAGCGATAATCTTTGCAATTCTGGAGGTACTTATAGTATAAATTCGTCAGTAACGCCAAATTGGTCTATAACCCAAGGAAATTCTTTGGTAAATTTATCGCTAAATGGCAACTCGGTTATACTAACACCAACAAATTCAAATGCAAGTGGAATGGTTACCCTTAGGGCTTTTTTAAGTAGAGCAGGGTGTGGTCAGCGTACTATAACCAAACAAATTTGGATAGGTAAACCTAAAATTAGTTTTGTGATTACATCTAATTTTAATTATGTAAGAGTTAGAATGATTGCAGAAAATGGTAGCGATATTGACCAACAAGGAATTACATCAACCTCTTGGAGGACATTATCGTCCAATGGAGGATGTCATGGGAGTTTTTCAGGAAATGGTTTTCATGCCTTGGGCCATGGGAATTGTATGAATTGGTCTGTCGATACAAAAATAACAGCGACCAATGTTTGTGGTACAACTACTGTTTATAGAAGTTTTACTCCCGATTATATAACTCCATGTAATGATACATATAAAATACAAAAATCCTCAAGAACTCGTGATACATATAAAATTATACCTCATACGTGTAGAAACCCCAAAGGACGTACACGTTCCAAATTTAATTTAAACAGCAAACAAACACAAAACGTTGAAGTATTTAATCACTATGGACGCTTGGTTTATACAACACGTCAAAGGGAGTTTGATTTATCCTTTTTAAGAAAAGGAATTTATATCATAAAAGCACATGTAAATGGAGAAATTATAACCCATAAGTTTATAAAGAAATAAAGAATAGCATACAAAAAAACCCACCCTGAACTTGTTTCAGGGTGGGTTTTTTATACTAAAGCGTAGAGTTAGTTGTCAATAGACCCCAATACCCGTTTCATAAACGCATTCAGTGCTTCTTTTTCTGGTGTTCCAGATTTGATCATTTTATGCACTTCTAAAGCACCATACATATTCGAAATCAACTCGCCAATAACATCCAATTCTTCGTCTTTTAAACTTGGAACTTCTGTTAGATTTTCTAAGGTTTCAAGTGTTTCAATGATATAATCTTCATCATTGTCCTGAATGAATTTATTGAGATGTTTAATGACTGGCAATTTCATCGACTA
>CBFHNG010000040.1:0-15898 GCA_965657165.1 Flavobacteriaceae bacterium | reverse complement strand
AACACACAAGAATTACAAACTACCGATGGGGGATGCGAATGCCCTGGGGGTAGTACCTTTGCTAGTCGGTTGGGCAGAGCATTGGGTAAAACGGCTGCTGTGCTTTTTTACGGAGCAGCTGAAGGAATAAAAATATTATTTGGACAATAAGATAAAATTATGGAAACAATACAATTAGATAAATTTGAACTCATCAACATTAATGGCGGATACGCAAAACCAAATGGTATACCACATGGACTAATTAAATTTGGTGTGAAATTCTTGTGTGGTTTTGCTGAGGGATGGTCTGAATTTTGGAGTCAAGACTTAAAAATCAGATAACTTTTTTACTTTAAGAAACTCTTAGAATTTGTTTTTAGGAGTTTCTTTTTTTATATGAAATTATTAAACATTTTTGTAAAAAGGTTCTTGCTCAAACCGGAAGCAACAATACTTTTACATCCCATAAATGAAAAGTATTCGTTATACAAAATCGTTTCATCATTTATTTTGTTTGATATAATTTTAATATTAATCAATGGTGTTTTGTTCGGTTTTGTCGGATTAATTTACGATGATTTTCATAGTTTGATAAAAAGTAATTCTACACTTGCCACTTCTATTTATATGACTCTAAAAATCATGATTTTGGCTCCATTAATAGAAGAGCTTGGTTTTAGGTTAAGTTTGATTATTAGCCGTTTTGCTGTTTCGATAAGTTTAGGGATACAAGTTGGCATTATTTTGCAATTAGTATTCAACTTAGAAAATCATTTATTAATTAGGTTCTTTATTATGTTGGCATTTGCCAGTATTTTCTATTTGACTTTAAATAAACGTATCATATCTCTAATTAAAAAAAAACATAGACAATACATATATTATAATATCTTGTTTTTTGGTTTTTTGCACATTATAAATTATGAACTATCATCCATAATTCATTATTTTCTAATACCTATATTGGTGTTTCAGAATGTGTTTTTTGGAGCTTATCTTAGCTTCTTAAGAATGGGGTATGGATTTAAAATTGCTTTGTTAATGCATCTAATACACAACTCATTTTTTGGAATAATATCTTTAATTTTTATTCATAATTTTTAAAATTATATTATGAAAAAAAACACTTAATTGGCTTATGATTATCTTAGGATTCTTATTTATTGTAAGTGCGATAAAAGCATTAATTCTTAATGATGATCTTAGAGATTATGAACTTTTCTTTGGCTGGAAAACTTCTAAAAATTGGTTTGTTGTTGTAAAATTAATGATTGGATTAATGATTATTATTCCAAGTTTAGTTAGTAAAAAAAAGCATATTGATAAATGAACAACAACCCTTCCATAGTCGGCTATGCACGTATATTGCTGATGATTATCCCCTATATTTTTATTGTGGGAATTTTCCAGTTTATAGGGATGCTTATTGCCAAAGTAGATATTGAAAATTTTGATATTTCGGCAATCTCCTCAGAACAGCATCTGATCTTATCCTGTTTTGATTTGGTTGGAAATTTTATTCTGTTATGGGTGTTTATTAAACTTATTGACAAAGAAAATTTTAAAGCTGTTGGTTTTGATATCAGCCATCGCTTAAAGGATATCATTGTTGGAATTGCTCTTGGGCTTGGCATTATGGGGTTCGCTATGCTAGGGCTTCTTTTTTTTAGTGAGATTGATATTGAAACTATCAATTTTAATGGCAAAGAATTAATTCAAATCATTTTAATCTATATTATCGTTGCCTTTGTTGAAGAAACACTTTTAAGAGGGTATGTTTTAAAAAACCTAATGTATTCATTTAATAAATACGTAGCCCTTTTTGTGTCCTCACTTTTATTTGCTGTCATGCATATTGCCAATCCCAATATAGATGAATTAAGCTTTATAGGACTGTTTTTGGCAGGTATTTTGTTGGGAATATCCTATATTTTTACAAAAAATCTTTGGTTTCCAATAGCATTACATTTTAGCTGGAATTTTTTTCAATCACTGTTTGGATTCAATGTCAGCGGAATAGATATGTATTCTTTAATTGAGTTTGAAATAATGAATTCTAATATATGGAATGGAGGAGCATTTGGATTCGAAGGATCTATTCTCTCTACCATTGTACAAATAATTCTTATTGTACTTATCTTTTATCACTACAACACTAAAACTAAAATCAAAGCATAAAATTAATGTCATTGAAAAAGCAGCACAAAAAAACCCTTATTATTCTGGTCGTTACTTTACTTTTGGTTTTTGGATTTACTTTTGGTCGGGCATTTGTTTCCTTTGTATTGGATGCGTTGGGTTAACTAAAAACTTTTTATGGCCTCAAAGCAAATCAAACAACATGACATCACAGACTGTGGTGCGGCCTGTTTGGCGTCTATTGCCGCACACTATCAGCTACAACTCCCCATTGCACGTATCCGCCAATATGCCGGTACAGACAAAAAAGGCACCAACGTCCTTGGCCTCCTAGAAGCCGCTCAAAAGTTGGGCTTCGATGCCAAAGGCGTCAAAGGGGGTTTGGACAGTTTGTCCAAAATTCCCAAACCTGCTATTGCCCATGTTATTGTAAAAAAACAACTGCACCACTATGTGGTTATTTACAAGGTAGCCTCCAACCATATCACCATAATGGATCCAGCCGTTGGAAAATTCCAAAAAAAGACCCTAAAAGCCTTTGCCGAAGAATGGACTGGAGTGTTGGTCATTATGCAGCCCAATGAAGAATTCCAAAAAGGAAGTTCAAAAGTGTCTGTGTACAAACGGTTTTGGTTTTTGCTCAAACCCCATAAATTTGTACTGACACAGGCCTTAGTGGGTGCTATTGTCTATACCCTTTTGGGGTTTGCAACCTCCATATATATACAAAAAATAACAGATTTTGTACTGGTTAGCGGAAACACCAAATTACTAAATTTGTTAGGAGTCGTTATGCTAGGACTTCTTATTATTCAATATATCATTAGTGTTTATAAAGATGTATTCTTAATCAAAACTGGCCAACAAATTGATGCACGTTTAATTTTGGGTTACTACAAACACCTGCTCAAATTACCACAGTCCTTTTTTGATACCATGCGTGTGGGCGAAATCATTTCGAGAATCAATGATGCCGTAAAAATTCGACATTTTATCAACGGCGTATCCCTTAACCTTACCGTTAATGTCCTCATTCTTGTGTTTTCGTTTGGCCTAATGTTTTTTTACTATTGGAAATTGGCCCTTATCATGTTACTCGTCATTCCTTTGTACAGTATCATCTATGCCATTACCAATCGTCTGAACAAAAAAACTGAACGGCGAATCATGGAACGGGCCGCAGAGTTGGAAAGTCAATTGGTAGAATCCCTAAATGCAGTAGGAACCATCAAACGGTTTGGCTTGGAAAGTTTTGCAAACATAAAAACAGAAACTCGTTTTATAAATTTACTGAAAACGGGCTATAAATCTGCACTTAACTCCATCTTTTCGTCGACAAGCTCTTCTGTTATCGCACAACTATTTACCATTATTTTGCTTTGGATTGGCTCATATTATGTTATCGACAGAGAAATTACAGCAGGAGAATTGATGTCTTTTTATGCGATTATTGGTTACCTCACAGGCCCAGCAGCCAGTTTAATCGGTGCCAACAAAGAAATTCAAAATGCTCTAATTGCCGCCGATCGTTTGTTTGAAATTATGGACTTGGAACGTGAATCCTCAGAAAATAAAATAGAATTAACAGCAAACAAAATTGGGGATATAACATTTGAAAATGTACATTTTAGATATGGAACACGTACGCAAGTTTTTGAACAATTAAATCTGAATATAAAACAAGGAAGTGTAACTGCTATTATTGGAGAAAGTGGCTCTGGAAAATCGACTTTGATGGCGTTGCTACAAAAAGTTTATAACATTCAAAGAGGTAAAATCTGTATTGGTGATTATGATTTAAATCATATCACCATCGAAAGTTTGAGGTCTGTTGTAAGTGTTGTGCCACAAAAAATAGATTTGTTTGCTGGTCATGTAATTGACAACATTGCCGTAGGCGATTTCAATCCTGAAATGGAAAAGATAATTGGAATTTGTAAAGCTATTGGAATTCTAGAATTTATTGAAAACTTACCTAATGGGTTTGAAACTTATATTGGGGAAAATGGAGCAACGCTTTCGGGAGGTCAAAAACAACGTATTGCCATAGCACGAGCCCTATATAAAAACCCCGAAGTATTAATTTTGGACGAGGCCACTTCATCTTTGGATAGTAAATCAGAGAATTTTATTCAAAACACTATTGCTACTTTAAAAAAAGAACAAAAAACAATCATCATCATTGCCCACAGATTGAGTACAGTTATAAATGCCGATAAAATTGTTGTTTTGGAAAATGGTAAAGTTGTAGAAAGTGGCACCCACAACGAATTATATCGTCAAAATGGAGTCTATAAATCTCTATGGGAACAGCAAATTCCGAAAGAAAAATAAAACTATAAACAATGAAACCAAAAAAATCACTTGATAGGTTAGTCTTTGTTCTAGGGTTATTTTTTATCCTTGTTGCCATTTCAAAGCTTACTTTCTTTAATGAAAGATATGCCAGTGAAATGCATGAGTTATTCTTTTTTGAAGTTTCACACAATACAAAACAGGTCTTTAATTTGGTTTTTGGACTATTTCTAGTTTTTGTATCATTAATCCACAAAAAATGAAAAATAAAAAACCTCTTATCGTTCTCGTTATAGTTTTACTTGCAGTCTTTGGATTTACTTTTGGACAGGCATTTGTTTCCTTTATATTGGATCTTTTAAGTTAAACAAAACAACATGAAAAAAATAAAACAAAAAGACCTTATATATATTTTAATTTTGATTTTTCTGTTTGGATTTTTAGCCAATTATGACCTTATCAAAGAATTACTATTTTAAATTGAAACAACACACAAGCTCACGATTTAAGACATCTTGCCTAATGGAAAATCTCCTGCACTTTATCGACAATCGTTTGGGCTAATTTTCGGTGGCTTTCTTCGGTCCAGCCCGCAACATGTGGCGATAAAAGTACTTGTTTAAATTGCATCAAATCCTGTAGCGGTTTTGGAATTTTAGCTTCAGAAAATAAGTGTTCAAAAGAACTTTTTTCATATTCCAAAACATCCAACCCTGCACCCAAAATTTGTCCAGACTCTAGAGCCGCTACCAAATCTTTGGTGACTACACTGCGCCCTCGAGCGGTATTGATGAACCAAAACGGATGTGCAAATTGTTGGATAAATTCGCTATTGATCATTCCAATGGTGCGTGGGGTTTGTGGGGTATGCAAGCTTACAACCTCAACTCTGTTTTTAAATTCTTTAAGGGAAACTTGTGTGGCATTATCGTCCCCCACATTGGGTTTAATATCGTAACATAAAACCTCAACATCAAATCCTTTTAGCTTTTTGGCAAAGGCCTTGCCCATATGGCCATAGCCTATAATTCCAACGATTTTTCCGTCCAGTTCTACACCTCTATTGGCTTCGCGTTGCCATAGCCCTTGTCGAACTTCTGCATCAGCCTGATTGAGTTTGTTAAATAGGGACAATAACATTCCCAATGCATGTTCGCCCACAGCATTTTGGTTGCCCTCTGGCGCTGCAATCAAGTGAATGCCTTTTTGGGTGGCGTAGTCCACATCAATATTTTCCAATCCTGCCCCTACTCGTCCTATAAATTTGAGATTTGTGGCCTTGTCCAAAAATGGTTTATCGATGGTAAAACGACTTCTAATAACAAGCCCATCGTAATTAGCAATTTTGGCTTCAATTTGAGCTTTTGACCCTGTAAAATCTTCGTAATTGGTGTGCCCAAGGGCCGCCAATTTTTCTATCAGTAACGGATGATTGATATCCACGTGTAGGATATTCATGCTATATATTTAATATGAATTTAGCAATGATAAAGTATATCAAAATTCCAAAAATATCATTGCTAGTGGTAATAAAAGGACCTGTAGCAATGGCCGGATCGACACCTCTTTTGTGTAAGAATAAAGGAATAAACGTCCCTACAATTCCTGCAACAATAATAACGGCAACCAAAGATATTGATACCGCCAATGCCGTCTGAACATCTTGTTGCCATGCCCATATAAATGCAAATAGAAAAAGGGCTAAAATAATACCATTAAGTGCTGCCAATAGCATTTCCTTAATTAAGCGATTATTGATACTTCCTTTGATGTCGTCGTTGGCCAAACCTTGTACAATAATCGCACTGGATTGCACCCCAACATTGCCAGCCATCGCTGCAATAAGGGGCGTAAATAATAAAATCAGAGGATAATCTTCAATAATGGTATCAAAAGTCCCCATAATTACAGCAGCACCTACGCCACCAATGAGTCCCAAAAATAACCAAGGTAAGCGCGCACGTGTAAGTGCAAAAATACTGTCCTCTGCATCAACGTCTTGAGTAATACCTGCCGCTAATTGATAATCTTTTTCTGCTTCTTCTTTTATGACATCAACAATATCATCAATGGTAATTCGCCCCAACAAAGTTTTATTATCGTCCACCACAGGAACAGCTTCTAAATCGTATTTGGCCATAAGTCGCGCCACATCTTCATCGTCATCATTCACATGTACAGAATCTACCTTTGGAATATAAATTGAGCTAATTTTAGCTTCATTTTTAGCAATCAAAAGATCCTTTAACGACAAGCGCCCTATGAGTTTTTCCTCTTTTGTAACAACATAAATAGAGTGAACTCTTTTAACATTTTTTGCTTGAGCTCGAATTTTTCTAAGACAACCGGCTACAGTCCAAGTTTCATAAACTTTTACCAATTCTTTGGCCATCAAACCACCTGCAGTATTTTCATCATATTCTAAAAGCTCGTTAATATCTGCAACAAGTTCTTCGTCGTCTATTTGAGCAATAACTTTTTGTTTTCGCTCTGGTGAAAGCTCCGATAATAAATCGGCAGCATCATCTGTATCGAGTTCTTTGACCTCTTCAGCAATTTCTTTTACTGAAAGATTTTGTAGTACTTTTTCGCGCACATCATCTTCAAGTTCCGCCAACACATCTGAGGTGGTTTCACTGTCTAAAAGTTTGATAATGTACGTCGCTTGTTCAAGATTTAAATCATCTAAAATTTCGGCAATATCCGCATAATGCAACTCATTGAGTTGCTCTTGAAGTGGTCCATCATTTCTATTTTTGATGTCCGACTCAATAGCCTCTAACAAAGTTGCTGTAATCTCAAAGGGGATATGCGCTTTAGATGTTTCCACAGTTACTCATTTTTTGTATCCAATTCAATCGCTGTTGCTAATTTTATAAACGCATCAACAGACAACTGCTCTGGACGTTTGCCAAAGATAGTATTTGCTTTTAAATTTTCCGACAAATTAAACCCTTTTAAACTATTTCTCAAGGTTTTACGGCGTTGCTGAAAGGCACTTTTTACTACCAAAAAGAAAAGTTTATCGCTACACGGCAATACAAAATCTTGTTTTCGCTTAAGTCGAAGAACTCCAGAGTCTACTTTTGGAGGTGGATTAAAAACTGTTGGTGGCACTGTAAATAAATATTCTGCAGTATAAAATGCTTGTACTAAAACGGATAGAATGCCATAGGTTTTATTGCCTTCTTTTTCACAAATGCGCTGTGCAACTTCTTTTTGGAACATCCCTGAAAATTCAGGAATTTGTTTTCGGTTTTCCAACATTTTAAAAACAATTTGAGACGAAATATTATAAGGAAAATTACCGATAATAGCAAAAGACTTCTCTGCAAAAGTTTTAGAGAAATCATACTTCAGAACATCTTCTTGAATAATACGATTGGACAACTCAAGATAGTGTGCTTCAAGATAAGACACCGACTCTGTATCAATTTCTATAACATAGGTTGTTGTGGGTTTTTCTAATAAATATTTGGTCAAAACTCCCATCCCTGGGCCAATTTCCAACACGGCTTCGTAGCCGTTAAGCGTGAGCGTATCGGCTATTTTTTTGGCAATAGATTCATCATTTAAAAAATGTTGCCCCAAATATTTTTTTGGTTTTACGCTCATCAATTTTTAGTTACAATGAATTCATCTACAACTTCAAGCTCTGTGCGAAAAGCCAATATTTTATCGCCAAAACGCCTTAATCCGTCCGCTTGTAATTCTGACGAAAACTCGTTTTGATACTTGAGCAGTGCATTTTTGGAATGTGCAAAATACTGCACAGAATAGGTGGTACCTCCCATGTCTTCTTCCACCAAAACTTTTGTAAACAATGCCTTCGAAAACAGCCCAGTACCAAGCACTTGAGGAATATGTTCTTTTATCCATTCGCGCCATTGGGCGTGTATTGAATCGTCTACATTAATAGTCACATTGTAAATTATCATAAATCAATTGTTGTTATATTCTTACTTTTTTCTCTTAGGTTACGAAAGTGTTTTTTTGATTCTACAAAATGAATACTATCAGGGTGATTAAAAATTATTTTTTCGTAATAACGTAGAGCTTTCTCCGGTTGATCAAGTACTTTTCGATACAATTCAGCTAAAGCAAAATGGGCATCGTCAATTAAAATTTCTGATGAAAAATCCTCAATAATTCTTAAATAATTCTCTTTTGCTTTTTGATGTTGAGTTGTATTTTCAAACAATTCTGCTTGCAGTAATAAAGCCTCATCAACAATGGCGTGAGTGTTATGTTCAGATATTAGTTTATCAAGTACAGAAATGGCTTCTGTTTTTTTGTTTTGAAACGTTAAAAAATCAGATTTGGCGTACAATCGTAATGGGATTTGCAAACTGTCACCAAACTTGTGATCTGTAATTAAAAGTTGTAAATCTAATGCATCATTGGCAATGAGCTGAGAAGTTGATGCTTTCAGAACTTTTAATTGATTTTCTGCCCAATCAAAATCCCCTTTATAATAACTTGTCCTTGCTGATTTGAATCGGGCCTCTTGCGCCAAAGTACTGTTTTTAAGCGATGTTTGTACTTGTGCATAGTACAAAAGCGCTTTATTGAATTGACTGTTTGTGACTAAAACATCAGCCAATTTCAGTTTTAATCTAGCCAAATCTGTTGAAGATACGTTTTGACCTAAAGCAGATTTTAAAAACGATATTGCTTCTGGTTTTTGTTGAAAATGCAGGGCCAAAAAATCGGTATAAGACAATTGCAATTCTACAGTTTCAGAATTTAATCCATATCGATCCAAAAGGGTGTTATATTTGGTTTTAATTTGTTTTAAATCTGGTGAAGTTGTTCGAACAAGTTCGAGTTCCAACAGTTGCCTATTCGCCTCAATAATGAGTCTTGAGTCTTGAGCATTTTGAATCACATAATCGAAAACATCAAAAGTAACAGTGTAATTCTTAGCTGATTTTGCCATCATACCAACATCAATAATTCCTTGTAAAGAATTATTATTTCGACGAAAAATTGATCGCTCCAAAAGAAATGCTTTTTTAAAGTCTTGTTGCTGAACATACAACCAACTCAACATTTGATTCCAAAAAATATTTGATGAAGATTTCAATTTTTTTAGCACTATTTTTTTTAGTATTTGATTGTATTCAGAATCTGAATGCTCTGAAATATAATCTCCAAAAAGTCTTAAAACTTGGTTGAGATAAGTCGGATTGTTTTCTGTAAAATTCAGATAACTCAAAAACATATTTTGAACGTCTTTTTGTTCGGCATAAAGCCCTGCAAGACGGTACTCATAGTTTGGATTTTGTGTTTGCTTTAATGCAAATTTATAGACCTCAATAGCTTGACTTACAAGACTATGTTCTTCAAATCTGAGGCCAATAGCATAGGTGTAATTTGGAACAGACTTGGCAACATCAATGGCTTGTTGATAATTCTCCTTGGCCTTTTCCATCTTGTTTTGACGCTGAAAATTATAACCCAATTCTACTAACATTTGCGGATTTTTTCTTGTAGATAATTGAGTTTTGATAAGGGTTTCGGCCTCATCAAAGTGCTGTAATTCTTGTTGAATTTCTATAATTCTAAAAACAAGATTTGAGTTCGTTGGGCTGGATTTATGTAATTTTTGATAAAGAATTAGTGCTTTTTCAAATTCACCTTTGTTGAAGTAATTTTCGGCCAAATCATAATCTGTTTGTGCAGAAAGCACAAAAGTAAACATCCCAAAAAACAAACAAATAAGCGACTTCATCATTGTATTTTGGTAAAGATACTAAATGTATGGGCAAGTATTCAATGGAATTAATCGATTCGATCGAAGCCTGTGTAAGAGCGTAAAACTTCTGGAATCTCTATGCCATTTGGAGTTTGGTAATTTTCGAGAATTCCTGCCAAAACTCGTGGTAGTGCCAAAGAGCTGCCATTTAAAGTGTGTGCTAATTGTGATTTTCCTTCGGCGTTTTTAAAGCGTAGTTTCAAACGATTGGCCTGAAAGGTTTCAAAATTAGATACAGAAGAAATTTCAAGCCAACGGTCTTGTGCTGTTGAAAAGACTTCAAAGTCGTATGTTAATGCAGATGTAAATCCTAAATCTCCTGAACATAACTTTAAAATTCTGTAAGGGAGTTTTAATTCTTCCAAAATTTCTTTGACATGCTCTACCATAGCCTCTAGTGCATCATAAGAATTTTCGGGGTGTTCAACACGTAATATTTCTACTTTATCAAATTGATGCAAGCGATTCAATCCTCGAACATGAGCGCCGTAACTTCCCGCCTCTCGTCGAAAACATGGTGTATAAGTTGTCAATTGTTTTGGCAATTCACTTTCCTGTAAAATAACATCTCTAAAAATATTTGTTGCTGGAACTTCTCCCGTTGGAATGAGGTACAAATCGTCGGCATCTATGTAGTACATCTGCCCTTCTTTATCTGGAAGTTGTCCAGTGCCAAATCCTGAGGCTTCATTGACCACGTGTGGCACTTGTACTTCGCTGTAACCAGCAGTAGTATTTTTGTCTAAAAAATAGTTGATAAGCGCACGTTGCAATCGAGCTCCTTTTCCTTTGTAGACAGGAAAACCTGCGCCTGTAATTTTATTACCTAATTCAAAATCAATGATATCATACTTTTTGGCCAATTCCCAATGCGGTTGTGCATCATTATGCAGCTCTGGAATGTCTCCAAATCGAAAAACTTCTTCATTATCATCTTCGGAATTTCCAGCTGGTACTGCATCATGTGGAAGGTTGGGAATTTGATATAAGAGTTGTTGTAACGCTTCCGAGGTTTGATTTAAAGTTTCACCTAGTGCTACTTTTTGGTTCTTTAAATCTGTTGTTTTCTGTTTTAAAAGATTGGCTTTTTCTACTTGACCAGATTTAAAAAGTTCGCCTATTTCTTTGGAAAGTGTATTTAAATCCGCTGCAGCCGTATCCAATTGAGATTGTTTGTTTCGTCGTTCAGCATCCAATGACAAAACATTTTCTATCATAGTCTCTGCATTGTCTATACGTTTTGAAAGACGCTCAATAACTTCTATTTTGTTTTCTCTAATGAATGCAACTTGTAACATGTGGAGTACTTTTATTTGACAAATTTAATCAATTGAATGAATGTAAATTAGATTTTTGACAATAAATTGATACGTTCTTTTGCAGTGGATTTATCGTTTTCCAATTGTGCTTTTAATGCGTCTATGTTTGGAAATTTAATTTCGCTGCGCAAATGATCTAGAAGCTCAATTTTTAGTGTTTTTCCGTACAAATCTTCATCAAAATCAAAGAAGTGTACTTCAATATGGGTTTTATTGTCCTGAGAAACTGTGGGATTTTTTCCAATATTCATCATGCCATATGTTTGATGCCCATTGAGGTTTGATTGCACCAAATAAACCCCTTCTTTTGGAATAAGTTTGTACGATTCTTCAATATGGATATTAGCCGTGGGAAAATTTAGATTTGATCCCAAACCTTTGCCTTTTACAACAATTCCTGTAAGCATAAAATCATATCCCAAAAATTGATTCGCAATTTTCATTTTTCCCTCGTACAGCGCCTTTCTAATTTTTGTTGAACTTACGGCAACATCTCCTATTTCTTGGGCATCAATTTGGGTGACCTCGAAGTCATAAAAATTACCAAATTCGATTAAATCATCAATAGTTGCTGTTCGATTTCGTCCAAAATGATGGTCGTAACCAACAATGATATGTTTGACTTTTAGTTTATTTACCAAAACATCTCTAACATATTCTAAAGCGGTGAGACGAGAGAATGATTTTGTAAATTCTTTAACTACTAAATGATCTACACCAAGTTCTTGTAACTGAGCGGCTTTTTCATCAATGGTATTTATAAGTTTAATATCGGAATCTTTTTGAACCACCATTCGCGGATGCGGAAAAAAGGTAAGCACCAAGGCCTGCAGGTCATTAGTTTTTGCAATATCAACAAGTTGACTTATAATTTTCTGATGGCCTATGTGCACACCATCAAATGTTCCGATGGTTACAACAGAATCCTTAATGCGTTTGTAATCGGCTGCGGTTTTTATTTTCAAAATGGTGTTGTAGCTTTAAAGAACGAAGATAAAAAAAGTACTTTGTTTGGCATTCATTTATCTTTTTTAGGTTCCATTAAATTGATTCATTGTATGGTTTACGCCCGACATGGCAAAGCTTACAAGCATTTTTGATGCTTGCTCAAGACGCTCGTCAAGTTTTTCAGATTCCTCATCTGTCCATTCTCCAAGAACATAATCAACTTGTCGGCCTTTTGAAAATTCATTGCTGATTCCGAAACGCAAGCGATTATAGTGTATGGTATTGAGTTTGTCTTGAATATCTTTTAAACCGTTGTGACCACCATTGGAACCTTTGGTTTTTAGGCGAAGTGTTCCAAAGGGAAGGTTTAAATCATCGGTAATGACGAGCAGATTTTCTAAAGGAATATTTTCCTTATCGAGCCAGTATTTTACAGCTTTTCCACTCAAATTCATAAAGGTGTTAGGCTTGAGCAAAAGAAAGGTTCTTCCTTTTAACTTATAGGTTGCAAGTGCCCCTAATTTTCGGGTTTCAAATTCTATTTCATTTTGTTTGGCCAAATGATTCAAGACCTTAAACCCAATATTGTGGCGTGTACGCACATACTCTGCACCTATATTCCCTAACCCTACAATTAAAAATTTTTTTGACATTAATTGTGTTTCTTGTTTATTTGATTTTCTTTGAAAAAACCACTTGAACATGTGTAAAAATAAAAAAAAGCATGCTGATTTTCATCAGAATGCTTTTTTATTTAATGTATTGATAATGAAAATTATGCTTCAGCAGGAGGTGTACTTTCAGCAGCACTTTCTGCACTAGCTTCGGTTCCTTCCTCTCCGTCTTCGTCTTCATCGTCTTCGAGATCAAGAGAAACTCTAGACTGTTTAATTTGACAAACGACTGTATTGTCTGAGTGTAAAAACTTATAGTCCTCACTAGGTAACTCAGAAACATATACTTTATTTCCAATTTTAAGTTTAGAAATATCAACTTCTATAAAATCTGGTAAGTTTGTAGGAAGTGCTTTAATTCTTAACTTTCTACGGTTTCTTCTAAGCACTCCACCAGCACGAACTCCAACAGAGTTCCCTGTTAGAACTACTGGAATATCCATTGCAATTTCTTTATCATCAAAAAGTTGATAAAAGTCAATGTGCAAGATGTTTTCTGTTACAGGATGAAATTGAATATCCTGAAGTACAGCATTGTAAGAAGTATCTCCTAAGGCAATCACAACTGTATGCGCATTTGGTGTGTATACAAGTTTAGAGAATGCCAATTCTGCTGCTGAGAAATGTACTGGCTGATCTCCTCCGTATAATACGCAAGGAACCTGTCCAGCATTACGTAAGGCCTTTGTTGCTTTTTTGCCCACGCTTTCTCTTTTCGATCCATTGATTGTAATTGATTTCATTTATATTAATTTAAGTGTTTACATTACGAATTTTGAGCTTATAGACTCATTTTGATGCACTTTATGCATCACATCTGCAAATAAATCTGCACATGATAAAACTCTTATTTTTGAACTCTCCTGTGATGTTGGGATAGAGTCTGTAACAATAAGTTCTTCAAGTTTAGAATCTTCTAAACGTTGGTATGCTGACCCCGAAAGTATAGGGTGGGTACAAATCGCACGTACGCTTTTTGCACCACGCTCAATCATAAGGTCGGCAGCTTTAGTCAGTGTTCCTGCAGTATCAACCATGTCATCAACAAGGACTACGTTTTTCCCCGTCACATCTCCAATAAGTTCCATATGTGAAATAACATTGGCCTTTGCACGTTGCTTGTAACAAATCACAACATCACTTTCCAATGCTTTTGAATAGGCATAGGCTCTTTTGGAACCACCCATGTCTGGTGATGCAATAGTTAGGTTATCAAGATTTAAAGATTTTAAATAGGGTAAAAATATAGTTGACGCAAAAAGATGATCAACGGGTTTTTCAAAAAATCCTTGAATTTGATCGGCGTGTAAATCCATGGTAATAATTCGAGTTGCCCCTGCTGTTTCAAGCATTTTGGCCACTAGCTTTGCCGCAATTGGCACTCTGGGCTTGTCTTTACGGTCTTGACGGGCCCAACCAAAATAAGGTATGACTGCAGTAATATGACGTGCAGAAGCACGCTTAGCGGCATCCAACATCAATAAAAGTTCCATTAAATTTTCTGGACCAGGATTTGTTGAGGCAATCACAAATATACGTGTACCTCGAATAGATTCTTCATAGGAGGGTTGAAATTCACCATCGCTATATGTTGATGTAATGACGTTTCCTAAGTCTTCACCAAAAGCTTTGGCAATACGTTCTCCAAGTACCTTGGAGTTGGTGCAGGCAAATATTTTGGGTTGTAAATTAGTTTTAGCCATTTTGGTTTTCAGATTTTAACCTAATTTTTTCGATATTTTTTATCGAGTGGCAAATTTATGAATTTATTTGAACTGTAAAAGGATAAAACCAACTATTTTGTATTTGAATACCAAATAAATTTAATAGATTTGCAATCCAAATTTTAGCTCAAGTGGCGGAATTGGTAGACGCGCTGGATTCAAAATCCAGTTTCTTCGGAAGTGTGGGTTCGATTCCCACCTTGAGTACTTTAAAAAACCCTAACTAATTTATTTGCAAATAGTTAGGGTTTTGTTTTTGTTGATTTGCTCAACAATTGCTCAACGGATTAAAAAAAACTTGAATTTTAATAAATTGAGTTTATTGCCGTTGCCAAATTTGGATTACCTCGCCAGTGTCATGCGTGAATTGAGAATTATCATTATTAAATTCACAATAAAAAATTTCATCATTTGGCACCTCATCTGTTGGATCATAAAATAAATAATTTCCAACCCCGCCAATTTGTTCCCAATTTCCATCTAATGAAAATAATTCTTCTGTTTGAACTTGATTGAAAGGACCATCTCCTCCACTGCATTCATAGATATAAAGATCTGCCTTACCATTAGAATAGACATAAAATTGACTGGGAAGTTCTGGATCTGACTCATTCAAACAAGCTCTTCCATAATGTGTGTCATTTTCAAAAACGTAACGCTCTTCAGAAATTATTTCCCATACACCGATTATTGGATCATTAGGGTCAACATTGCTACTGTTTCCATCGCCATCGCCATCACCACAACCAACAAGTAGCAGTGGAATACATAATAATACGATTTTTTTCATTTTATAAAATTTATTGGTTAATTCAATTTTAAAAATATAGATTTTAACATATTGTTCTTATTTTTTTATTACATTACACTAAATATCCTGTATTTGTGAACTTTATTTTAACCTTTTTTTTTTGCTTAACGATTAACTCAAATCCTGAGCTAGTCAAGGATCAATATTTTACATTTTACCATGAAGATAAATTTTATATTGTCCAAAAAGATTCTGTTTATGAGACCCTTGATGGAAATACGTTCAACTCATGGTCTCATGGCCTCATT
>CBFHNG010000039.1:0-16253 GCA_965657165.1 Flavobacteriaceae bacterium | reverse complement strand
CATTTTTTAGTGCGCCACAATCAATTGAAATGATATCACCTTCTTTAAGGGGGGTATCGTTTGGAATACCATGAACGACTTGCTCGTTTGGACTCATACAAAGTGTGTTAGGGAAATCATATAACCCTAAAAATCCTGGAATGGCTCCATGGTCTCTTATAAAAGTTTCTGCTAAAGCATCGAGTTGAAGTGTTGTAACTCCTGGCCGAACTTCTTTTGCAAGCATTCCAAGAGTTTTTGACACAATAAGTGCGCTCTCGCGAATGTATTCAATTTCTTCAGCAGTCTTTAAATTTAGCATCTTCATATGAAAGCACAAAGATACTTAAAAACTTTAGTTTGATTCTAAAATTTATGTAGTTTTAAACCAATGATTTTTGGCTCATAGCAGCTGGTTTATCAATCCCCATTAATTTTAAAATTGTAGGTGCTATATCGCCTAAAATTCCATTTTCAATTTGATCTAAATTATTGTCAATCAGTACGATTGGTACAGGATTAGTCGTGTGTGCAGTATGTGGCGATCCGTCTGGATTGATCATTGTTTCACAGTTCCCATGATCCGCAATAAGCAGGGTGGTATATTGGTGTTTTAAAGCAGTATTGACAACATCTTTTACACATTCATCTACGGCCTCGCAAGCTTTTATTGCAGCTTCCATAACACCTGTATGACCAACCATATCTCCATTGGCAAAATTTAAGCAAACAAAATCAGTTTTTTCTGCTTCCAAAACAGGGATAAGTGCATCACGTAGTTCATAAGCACTCATTTCTGGTTTAAGGTCATATGTGGCCACTTTCGGTGAATTTTTTAAAATGCGTTCTTCACCCTTAAAAGGCATTTCTCTACCTCCTGAAAAGAAAAATGTAACATGTGGATATTTTTCAGTTTCTGCAATTCGAAGTTGTGTTTTTCCATGCGCTTCAAGAACTTCTCCTAAGGTCTCGTTAAGGTTCTCTTTGTTGAAAATAACATCAATATTCTTGAAATTATCATCATAATTTGTCATGGTCACATACTTCAAATCTAAAGCATGCATATTATATTCATGAAAATCTTTTTGGCTTAAAGCCTCAGTCAATTGACGACCACGATCTGTTCTAAAATTAAAAAACAAAACTACATCACCATCTTTGATAGTCGCAACAGGCGCATCATTATTGGTAACAATAATAGGTTTTAGAAACTCATCGGTTATGTCTTCATCATAACTATTTTGAATGCTAGAGGTTACATTTTTTGAATATTCTCCTTTACCCTTTACAAGCGCATCATAAGCAAGTTGTGTGCGTTCCCAACGCTTATCTCTGTCCATTGCATAGTAGCGCCCAGTTACTGTAGCCAATTGTACAGACGATTCTTCTAGACGTGATTCTAATTCGGTTATAAAACCAAACCCTGATTTTGGATCCACATCTCTACCATCTGTAAAAGCATGAACAAATCCTTTTTCTACATTGTTTTCTTCTAAAGTCTCAATGATTCCAAAAAGGTGATTGATATGAGAATGTACACCGCCATCACTTAATAAACCCAATAAATGAATAGGTTTATTTTGTGCTTTTGCATAAGCAATAGCATCTTTCAAAACCACTTCATTACCCAAAGTTTTATTTGTGACCGCTAAATTAATTTTTGCTAAATCTTGATATACAACCCGTCCAGCACCAAGATTCATATGTCCAACTTCGCTATTCCCCATTTGTCCTTCGGGGAGACCAACATGAAGGCCATCAGTTCTTAGACTTGCATGAGCAAAGTTGTTGTATAATTCATCAATAAAAGGTGTATTTGCGTGATCAATAGCCGATACTTTTGGGTCGGGAGAAGTTCCCCAACCGTCCAAAATCATTAAAATTACTTTCTTATTCATTAGTGTTGGTTATGCCACAAAGATAAGAAGTTTTTGAGTTTTTTAAACAAGATAGTTTGCTGTAACTTTAATCTGTTATTATTGATATTTTTTTATGGCTTGTCTTATTTTTTCAATTCTATTTTCGGGATCTGGGTGTGTACTCTGAAATTCTGGTGCTCTATTGGGACCAGCGGCATCTTTTAAAATTTTCATGACTCCAATGAGTGCTTCAGGGTTATAACCCGCTTGAATCATAAACTGTACTCCAAGGTCATCACTCTGGAGTTCATCGTCTCGACCATATTTCATATTGATAAGTTGTGCAACTGCTGCCGCTCCTTGAGCAGCTGAAGGATCGACACCAACAGCCACTCCGCTTAAAATGCCTTGCGTAAGTCCATCTTTTGCAATACGTTCTGCAGAGTGTCGTCCCAATACATGTCCAATTTCATGTCCAAGAATACCTGCCAATTGATCTATATTTTCGAGTTTTGAAAATAGTGCGTAGGTAATAAAAATTTGACCACCTGGAAGTGCAAAAGCATTAATGGTACGCTCATCAGCCAATAAATGAAAATCAAATTTATAGTTGCTCTCTTTTGCAATACTATTGTTTACTAATTTTTTTCCAACACGATCCACTGCGTCTTGATATTGCGTGTCTGGATGAAGCCCACCATGCTGATGAGCCATTTGTGGTGCAGCATTCAATCCCATGGCAATTTCTTCGGTTTCACTCAATCCAATGTGCTGTTTTTCATTGGTATATGGGTTAATTTCTGCGCTTGAACAATATTTTAGAACTGCAAACAAAACCAGTCCAGCTCCAATAATTAATCTAATTTTTCTTCCGCCTCTAAGCATAATTTTGTGTTTTTCGTCATTAGATTAGACACAATTTATTTTAAAAAGTCACAAAAAATTTAATTGTATTTTTGGTTTTTTATAAATGAGACCATATGCAATTTAAAATTATTGTCCCAAAAAATATTCATTTGGTAGTGCCTTTAGTGAAGAAAATGGCAAAAGAATCTATATCTGATGCGCTTCTTTTTGAGCGATTTCAAGAAATGGTAACTCAAAATTATGAATGTGTAGGAGTTTTTAAAGATGAAGTCCTTGTGGGAGTTGCTGGAATGTGGTTTTGTACGCGTCATTATTCGGGACGAAGCGTAGAAATTGACCATGTTTTTATAGAAAAGTCTTTAAGGAATCAAGGCATTGGAAGTCAGTTGTTGACTTGGATAGAAAATTATACAGCATCAAAAGGCTATGAAACTATTGAACTCAATACGTATATAGAAAATGAAAAATCACATGATTTTTATGATAGAAAAAACTATAAAAAATTGGGATATCATTTTTTAAAATCGCTTTAAATTTTAGCGTAATAAACTAAGATCTGTTCCAGATTCTACTTCGTAGGCTTCTTTTTTTTGTTCAAAAATTCTTGCTTTCAAAGGGCCTTTAAGGGTTATGCGCTCGCCAGAGACTTCCAAGAAGCTACCTTCTCTAAGTCCAACCACTGCTTGTGTATTGAAAAAATGAAACTCTTTAATGCGAGTCTCTCTTGTTTCTCCCATGTGTTTGCTGTTTGGATTTGGGTCTAGGTAGTGCGGATTGATATTGAATGGAATGATACTTAGTGCATCAAAACTAGGAGGGTGTACAATTGGCATATCGTTGGAAGTCCCCATCGTTTGACCACAAATATTACTACCAGCGCTTGTTCCCAAATATGGTGTGCCCGATTGAATTACTGATTTTAAGGTCTCTAAAACATCATTTTTGTACAATTCATTAAGCAATACAAAACTATTTCCTCCTCCAACAAAAATGCCTTTGGCTTCCAAAAGTGCTTTTTTTGGGTTTTCAAATTGATGAATTCCAACAATATTTTTATCAATTTTTTGAAACGCTTTTTGAACAATTTCAGTGTATGCATCGTGACTCAAACCACTTGGCCGAGCATAGGGAATAAAAAGAATAGTTTCAGTGGATTGAAAAAAGAGTGTCAATTTCTCCAAAAGGTAATCTAAATAACCACTTCCATAAATTGTAGAAGTACTAGCAATGATTAGTTTTTTCATTAAAATGATTTTATTGGCACAACGATTTTTTCTTTTGTAAATTTATACAAAATTAAATGAATCCTTTTGACATTATTTTTCAAATATTTTAGTTCTATTGTTTTACTTTTTTTCTTCACTTTGAGTCAAGCTCAAACACGTGAATTTTCAGGAATTGTAAAAGCAGATGGAAACGTAGAAGGTATTCATGTCATCAATAAAACGTCGTATCGTTACGCTACTACCGACAAAAGTGGGGGGTTTATAATTCAAGCAAAATTATCCGATTCATTATATTTTTCATCAATACAATACACTCCAAAAATTGTAGTAGTAACACCAAATATTGTAAAAGATAGTTTTATGGAAGTGCGTTTGGAAAACAGTGTGACTGAGCTTGATGAGGTTACAGTTGGAAAAATTTTAACGGGAGATTTAAATTCAGATATTACTAATTCTGATGCCGAACGTCCTTTAGATTTTTATGATGTGGGTATTCCAGGATATACTGGCCCAAGAAAAACACAAATTGAAAGTAGACTATATGAGGCCGATGCAGGAAAAATGGTGTATATAGGCTTTCCATATGCGATGCTTAATCTTAATAAATTTTTAAATAAAATTACAGGCCGTACAAAAAAATTGAAACATGCGGTCAAGATTGAAAAAGAAAGAAATATACTCACACACATAAAAGAAGTTGTTAGCCCAAAACTATTTAAAATAGAGACTCTTTCAGAAGACCTTGTGCCACAATTTTATTATTTCTGCGCTGATGACCCCAATTTTCAGCAACGCTGCGCCAATAGGAGCGATGTGCAAATTCTCCAGTTTTTACAAGAAAAATTAAAGGAATTCAAAGCCAACAATTTATCAGAAAATTAAAGGAATACTTCCTATCTTTGTACCATGATGAATGCTCTGCCATTGTTTATTAGTAGTACCGAAATTGTTTTCATTCTCTTTATTGTGATTATGGTTTTTGGTGCCGATAAAATTCCCGACATAGCAAAAGGGTTGGGCAAAGGTATGCGCACCCTAAAAAATGCTTCAAATGATATTAAAACTGAAATCCAACGCAGTGCAGAAAAGCAAGGTATAGACACCGATTTGACTAAAGATATCAATGAAGAAATCAATAAAGTTAAAGAGGAAATAGAGGACCTAACAGGTTCTGTTCGTCGAAAATTATAACTTATTTTTTTACGCTTACAGTCAATCCATCACGTATGGGGAGCAGCACAGTTTCCAAGCGGTGATCTTCTTTTAAGAGGCGATTGTAATCCAAAACAATTCTTGTTGATGCATCATTTTTATCTAAGGCTTCAATGACTTTTCCACTCCACAATACGTTATCAGAAAGAATAACACCTCCAGGGTTTAGTTGATCTATTATTTGATGAAAATAATTAATATAATTGGGCTTATCTGCGTCCATAAACACCAAGTCGAATGTTGTGTTCAATGTTGGAATAATTTCTAATGCAGGCCCTAAATGTTGATGAATTTGAGCACCATACTTTGATCGATCAAAATACTTTCTTTGAAAATCTACCAATTCTTCATTGATATCAATCGTATGTAGCACGCCATCATTTTGAAGTCCTTCGGCTAAACACAATGCAGAATACCCTGTAAATGTTCCCAATTCTAAAATTGTTTTTGGACGAATAAGTTTAGAGAGCATACTTAAAACACGACCTTGATAGTGACCACTAAGCATTCGAGGTTGTAATATTTTTTGGTATGTTTCTCGAGTTAATGCCTGTAAAAGTTCTGGTTCATCTGCTGAATGTTGAACAACATAATCGTCTAGTTCATCTGAAATGAAATGCATTATCCTAAAATTTTCTGTGTAAATTCTTCAATTTTTTTCTGATCATTACCAAACAACCATCGCAATACATTGTCTTCCCAAATATCATCATACTGTTCTTGATTAATGATGTTTCTTTCTTTTGCAAGATCCAATAATTTTCCTGGGTATGATGATTGTGCCTCACTTTCCATTTCACCAAGCGGATAGGGGTCGTCTAGTCCCATAATGATTTGATTGCTTCCTTGTCTTTTGAGCATCAAATTAAAAGAATCTGTGTCATGAACCAAAGTGTCAAAATATATATTTGGGTGTCCAACAGCTTTTCGTGGATGCGTTTTTCCATCAAATAAATCGGGGCGTCCATCAAATCCTTGTATACGTCTTCCAAGATTCATTTGTGCCATTTGTCCACCGTGTGCAAAACAGGTTCTAATGTTCGGAAAACGTTCTTGCATTCCGTTTAAGGTATAAAAATGATAAGCGTCTCCACATTGAGCCAACATCCAAATCAAATGAAAACGCCATGAGGTATTTTCAAGTTTAATCATTTTATCGCCATCGTAGGGGTGTACTTCAATGGCTAAATTATATTTGTTTGCCAATTCAAAAATAGCGTCATTTTCTCTATCAAAAACACTTCGCCATTGGCCAATACTATCCATAAAATGTGTAGGCAGGCACAGTACTTTTAGGTCTAATTCTTCAACACAACGTTCAATTTCCCAAAGCGCACCTTGTATAAATCCTGGATGTACTACAAATCCACAGGTGAATTTTTTCCCATGATTTTGTTGAATTTTAGCATTAAAATCATTTTGAAAACGCAAGGCTTTTTTCATCATTTCGAGGCGTAAGCCATTTCCATACAACTGTGAGAGATTCAGTACAACAGCATGATCAATTTTATTTTTCTCCATCCAATCTAGTTTTTCATTAAGAAAAAAACTAGAATGTGTTACTGGACGGCTCCAACCTTTTTGAAGCATATATTTTCGTTCGTCATCAACCCAGAAAATTTCTTTATCCTTCATAAATTGAGGGATTTCTTCTGGATATGGAAGCAAGTGTGAGTGTCCGTTGATGCGCAGTTTACGTTTCATTTTTGTAGTTTATAAATTATTTGGAGCTTCCATTTTTGCACCGCATTTATCGCAAGTACATTTTTCGGTATCGGAATAATAGCGGTCAAAAATTGCTGGCATATCTGTTTCAATATTTTTTAGTGTAAATGGTTCTCTATAAAGCTGATGACTACATTGCTCACAATACCATTCCAATGCATCTTGAACGCCTTCTGCTCTTGGATATTCAATGACCAGTCCAACAGTATTGGCGCCTCGTTGAGGTGAATGTGGGACTTTTGCAGGGAGTAAATAAATGTCACCTTCTTTGATGTGTACATCTTTTGATTTACCATTTTCAATTATTTTCAAAATAATATCACCCTCAACTTGATAGAAAAATTCTGGTGTTTCATTGTAATGGTAGTCTTTTCTGTTGTTTGGGCCTCCAACAACCATCACAATAAATTCACCGTCTTTCCAAACACATTTGTTGCCAACAGGTGGCTTTAATAGATCACGATTTTCTTCAATCCAAGCCCTAAAATTAAGTGGGGATACTAGCGTACTCATGGTATTCTTTTTTTTCTGTTATTGTTATAAAGTTACAAAGATTTTGTTCGTCCACCATCAACAGGAATATTTATCCCATTGATATAGCCTGCAGCTTCACTAGCCAAAAATACAATAGCGTTGGCAGTTTCTTCTGGTTTTGCAAAGCGCTTAGCAGGGGTATATGTTTTCATAATACTTTCCATTTCTTCAAAAGATACATTGGCTTTTTTTGCTTTGATATTAATAATTTCGTTTAATCGTTCAGTCTCTGTAAATCCAGGTAATACATTATTGACTGTGATTCCAAAAGCCCCCAATTCGAATGAAAGTGTTTTACTCCAATTTCCAACGGCATTGCGAATAGTATTGCTAACCCCTAAACCTTCGATAGGTTCTTTTACAGAAGTTGAAATCACATTAATGATACGCCCATACTGTTCAGATTTCATAAAAGGAGCAACAAGTTGTGCCAACACATGATTGCATTTTAAATGTTGTGTAAAAGCTGCTTCAAATTGTTCTAAAGTCGCCTCTAAAATAGCACCACTGCGAGGTCCTCCTGTATTATTGATAAGAATATGAAATCCTTTATTTGAGTTTAAATAGCTTTCAACGTTTGTTTTTAGTTCTTCAGGATTTGAAAAATCGGCAATTATATAATCATGAGCCGCAGTTTTTGGTAATTCGGATACTATTTTTTTGAGTTTTTCTTCGTTGCGAGCCACAAGTGTAACGCGTGTACCCTCGCTGGCTAGTGCAACAGCAGTAGCATGCCCAATCCCTTGAGTACTTCCACAAACTAACGCCGATTTGTTATTTAAATTTAACTCCATATCATCTTATTCATAATTAATACATACATTTTTTGCTTCCGTAAAAAAGCGTAAGACTTCAAAACCACCTTCACGTCCAACCCCAGATGATTTTGCACCTCCAAAAGGGGTACGCAAATCGCGTTGCAGCCATGTATTGATCCATACAATTCCTGTTTGCAATTGCTCTGAAAAATAGAGACTTCGTTTTAGAGTGTTGGTCCAAACTGTAGCGGACAGACCATATTTTACATTATTAGCGAGTTTTAGAGCTTCTTCATCATTTTCAAAAGGCATCAATGTCACCACTGGCCCAAAAATTTCTTCTTGATTTAATACACACTCATTGGACGAAACTTCAATAATAGTTGGCTGCATATAGTATCCATTTTTTCCATTTTCAATAGAAACACGCTCACCTCCATACAAAACAGTTGCATTCTCTTGTTTTACTTGTTCTATATAGCTTAAAACTTTATCTAGATGAGGTTTTGATACTAATGCTCCAATGTCAGTGTTTTTATCAGATGGTAGACCTACTTTTAAATGCTTTACTTTTTCAATAAAATCATTTTTAAATTGCTCATAAATTGATGCTTCTACAAAAATTCGACTTCCACAAAGGCAAATTTGCCCTTGATTTGCAAACGAAGATTTAACGGTAGTTGAAAGCATTTTTTTATAATCACAATCTGCGAAAATGATATTAGGATTTTTCCCTCCCAATTCAAGGGATAATTTTTTAAAAAGTGGCGCTGCTGTTCTAGCAATATCTGCTCCTGTTTTTGTACCTCCAGTAAATGATATGGCTTTAATGTTTGGATGCTCCACAATGGCTTGTCCTGTGGTGGTGCCTGATCCATGAACAATATTTAAAACTCCTTTTGGAAGTCCTGCTTTGGTGCACATTTCTGCTAACAAAAAAGCAGTGTAAGGGGTCACTTCACTAGGTTTGGCCACCACGCAATTTCCTGCGGCCAGCGCTGGTGCTATTTTCCATGTAAAGAGATACAGGGGTAAGTTCCAAGGCGAAATACACCCCACCACGCCAATGGGTTGGCGTAAGGTAAAATTGATGTTTTTTTGTGAAATTTGTTCGTGACTTTCACTATAAAATTGAGTTATCGCTTGGCTAAAAAATCTAAAATTAAGTGCTGCTCTGGGGATATCCACTTCTTTGGCTAAACTTAATGGTTTACCATTATCCATACTTTCGGCCTTGGCCAATAGCTCTAAATGTTCTTCAATTAAATCTGCAATTTTGGATAAAATGGCACTTCGTTTTTCTGCACTAGTTTTGGACCACTCTGGGAATGCTTTTTCTGCGGCTTCAACGGCTTGTTGTACATCAAAACTGTTCGAATTAGGAAGTTTCCCATAAACTTCATCAATACTGGGGTCAATTACATCTAGCCACGCATCATTGGATGGTGAACAATAGGTGCCGTTGATGTAATTTTTTATGGTAATCATTATTGTTTTTTATAAGCTACTACTTTTATTTCAATCACCAAATCAGGGTGGGGGAGTTGGTGCACTGCTACCGTAGTGCGTGTTGGCCCATTTTCAGGATTAAAAAATTCGGCATAGGCCTTGTTATAATCTGCAAAATCATTCATATTGACCAAAAATGAGGTCACATCAACCACATCTGCTAATGATGCTCCTTCTTGAGCTAAATTTTTATCAATGTTTTGAAGTACTTCTCGGGTTTGAACGGCCACATCCAATTTTTTTGTACCCATTCCGTCTATTTGCTCTGCCCCCGCAATTGTATTATCCGCTCGTCTAGAACTTGTTCCAGAAACAAAAATAAAATCACCCACACGTTTTGTGTGTGGATAAGCACCTCTTGGTGTGACTGTTTTACTCATAATTTAAATTTTACAGTTAATGATTTAAGGTTTTAGCAATCTTATCATCTTCCAAAATGGAGTTGGTTTCTTTTTTAATTTTTTCATGAAGCGATGAAATTGATACATTTTGGTCAGTGCCCTCATCATTTATCATATTTAATATGGCCTTATCTTGTGCTCTTCCTTTAGTCATAGCTTCGTGATACCCCATATCTTCCCTAAAAGTGACCATTGAATATTTAGAAAAATAATCTTTTGGAAGTTCTGTTTCCAAATACATTTCTAAAGCACGCTTTTTTTGAAAAAGCGGATTTGCAACATGATCTTTCATTTCGTGGAAATTATCAATAGCCAAGTCTGCAATACCGTCTGCGTCTATTTTTCGCTTTTGTTGAAAGGCTTTAAATGTTTTTTCCCAGTTGCCATCATGCTGCTCTAAGAAAGTATCAAATTCTACAACATCCTCAAAGGAAGCATTCATTCCTTGACCATAAAAAGGTACAATAGCATGTGCTGCATCTCCGAGTAACAGATTTTTGCCTTTATATTGCCATGGAAAACATTTTACAGTGCCAAGTGGTGCTGTTGGATTTTCAAAAAATTCTGATGCCAAATTTGGCATCAATTCTAAAGCATCCGGAAATTCATTTTTAAAGAAATTTAATACATTTTCTTCAGTTGTTAGGGTGTTAAAGTTGTACGTTCCACCTTCGTAGGCCAAAAATAAAGTCACCGTAAAACTTCCATCCAAATTTGGTAATGCTATAATCATATATTCGCCTCTTGGCCAAATGTGAAGTGCGTTTTTAAATGTTCTAAACGCGCCATTTTTAGAGGGAGGAATAGTCAATTCTTTATAGCCATGGGTAAGAAAATTTTGAGAAAAACTGAATAAAAACTTACGTTCCGAAAAGTAACTTTTTCGCAGTGCAGAACCTGCTCCATCGGTTCCAAAAATAAGGTCTGCGGTGCAGTCAAAAGTTTGTCCATTTTTAGTATTAGTGAAATTGGCAGTATTATTTTCAAAATCAACAGCATTACATTTACTATTGAATTCAATTTTTACATTTTCAAGTGCTTCGGCTTCATCCATTAGAAGTGCAGTAAGCAGCTCTCTTGATATCGAATTTATGTATTCCCCTTCGCGCCCACTATATTTAGAGAGTTTTGTTTTACCCTCTCTATCATGTAACATACGGCCATGCATTGGAATACAAAGTTTCATGACTTGATCTTCCAAACCCACCATTTTCATGGCTTTGATACCTCTATTGGAAAAGGCCAGATTGATAGAACGTCCAGCGCTAATGTCAACTTTTCTTAGGTCTGGTCTAAGCTCCATAACACTTACATTGTATCCCCTTTGTCCTAGACGTAATGCCAAAAGCGATCCACACAGTCCAGCTCCAATAATTAAAATAGTTTCTTTTTGTTTCATGGGAGTAGATTTTTTAAGATTTCAACCATGCGAAAAACATCTTCAAACGAATTGTAAAAAGGAACAGGAGCACATCGGATCACATCCGGTTCTCTCCAGTCTGTAATCACATGGTTTTTAATGAGTTGTTTATGAAGTGTTTTGTCAGCATTTTTTACTTGGACTGAGAGTTGACACCCACGTTCATTTGGGTTGCTTGGTGTAATGATATTAATGTGAGGATGATTTAATTCTTTTATCAGAAACTCTAAATATGCAGTAAGTTTTAAGGATTTTTGGCGCAATGCAGTCATGCCGACTTCATTAAACAAATCCAATGAAGCTTTTATTGCTGCCATTGATAAAATCGGGGGGTTGCTCAATTGCCAACCCTCTGCTCCAGGGGTAATGTCTAAAGGTTGTCGCATATTGAATCGGGTTGCTTTGTTTTGACTCCACCAGCCTGCAAAACGTTTCAATGTTTTATCATTTGCATAGCGTTCGTGCACAAATATTCCGCCCAAACTTCCGGGGCCAGAATTTAAGTATTTATACGTACACCATGCCGCAAAATCTACTCCAGAATCATGCAGCTCAGGTTGAATATTACCTGCACCGTGTGCTAAATCAATCCCCACTTTACACCCTTTGGCATGACCGAGATTTGCAATTTTTTTGAGGTCTAAATATTGCCCTGTATAATAATTGACACCGCCAATAAGAAGAAGTGCAATCTCGTCACCTTGATCTTCTAGGATATGTTCTAAATCTTCAATCCTTAATAAAGTTTCACCTTTTCTTGGTTGCCATTCTACAAGACATTCATTAGCATCAAAACCATGAAATTCTAATTGTGTTTGTACGGCATATCGATCTGATGGAAATGCGTCACTTTCTATTAAGATTTTACAGCGTTTTGGTGTAGGATTGTAAAAAGAAACCATCAACAAGTGAAGATTTGTTGTGAGGGTATTCATCACCACAACTTCAATGGGTTTTGCGCCCATAATTTTAGCCATACTTTCTGTAAGAAATTCGTGATAGGGCATCCATGGATTTTTAGCTTCAAAATGACCTTCGACACCAAGTTTGGCCCAATCGTTGAGCTCTTGATCTATGGCCAATTTTGTGGATTTTGGTTGCAGTCCAAGAGAATTTCCTGTAAAATACAACCAGTTTTTGCCATTTTCTTCTTTCGGAATATGAAATGCATTTCTGTATGATGCCAATGGATCATTTTGATCCATTTGCTGAGCAAATTCTAGATGTGATTCAAATACCAGCAAGACAATTTGTTTTGAGTGTACTCAAATGTAGGTAATTTTAGCCGATTAAAAAATTGAGTTAGAATTGTGAAAATCAGTGGTTTTCTTTTAATAAGTGCGGAAATTTACTTTGAAAACGTTTTAATCTTGGAATAGAAACATTTCGAACATAAGGATTATTGGGGTGCAAGCGCTCATAATTTTGGTGGTACGCTTCGGCTTTCCAAAACTTTTGAAAGGGGTAAACTTCTGCGGCTACGGTTGTATTTTCTGTATTTTCAATTTTTGCTATTTTTTTTAAAATAATTGCTTTTTGTTCTTCATTTTGGTAGAAAATAATAGAACGATATTGTGAGCCTCTGTCTGGCCCCTGACCATTGACTTGCGACACGTTTTGAGAACCAAAATACACATCCACCAAAGTTGAAAAAGAGACCACAGATGGATTGTAAAGCACTTCTACAGCTTCGGCATGACCGGTACGGCCAGTATTGCTGAGTTCGTAGGTAGGATTGTTGGTAAACCCACCAGCATAACCACTAATGGCTTCTTGTACGCCACGTACACTTTCATAAACGGCTTCGACACACCAAAAACACCCGCTGGCAAAATAGGCCTTAGCAATGCCATTTTCTAGGGGAACTTCAATGGGTTTAGCATTGATAACCGCTTGTTGTTTGGCGTTTTGTGCGTTGTTATTTTGACAACTTACAGGACTACAAAAGAGCAGGGGAAGGAGTAAAAAGAAGTTTTTCATGGTGCATATGTTTGGGGTAAAATTAAGCATCCACCAATGGTATTTTGTGAAATTTTGGTTAAAAAATCTTATCTGTTTACGATTTTAATTGTTGCTAATAGTTTTTATCAGTTACAATTTTTCATTCAAGTCTTGTCTTCCAACAATAGCCATTATTTCCACAATATTTTGATTGATTCTGTAGTAAATACTGTCAACTCCACATACACAACGCCGATATCCTTTTTTTATGTAATCTACAGATTCAAAGGAAAAAGGGCGTTTTGCAATACTATCAAAATATTCAAAAAACGATTCGAAATAGTGATCCGCTTGGGTTATTCCAAACGTTTCAACGCCATAATGGTGAATTCGAATCAGGTCATTTTTTGCTTCGTTGGATAATTTATATTTAGCCATTGAGCAAAGCCTTTGATTGCGCTAAAATACTTTCTTTAGTGTCATTCGTAAATCCGCTATTTTCGGCTTTTTCCAGCTTAGCTCTAATCCAGTCAATTTGAATTTGTTGTTTTCGTGCTTGTCTAATCAAGTCGTTTACTAACTCACTTTTACTTGAATATTCTTTATTGTTTACTTGGGTTTTTAGCCACTCGTCATTTGGCTTGGTGAATGTTATACTTTGTCTAGACATAATTGTTACTTTGATTCAAATATACACCAAAGACGCACCACTTACAAATTATTGCTAACGTTTTGTATGAGATGTCGTAGCCATCCCGTAGGGTGGCTATGCATTTTATACCTTGTTGTACACTGGCTTTTTTCCGTTCAGATTATCATTCAGCGTTGGCAAAGACATACTCTTTTGCAATTTTTGGCTTGTGTGTTGGCTTTAGCGAATTGTAAATGTGTATGGCTTTAAGCGTTGGAATTCAGTAGTACCTCATTATTGAAATTCAAGATTTGTAAATCAGCTGGCACGGCTAATTTTATTCCTTTTATACTTAAGTTTTCTTGATTTAATGATTGGTTTAGAATATTGTAATTTGGAATAAAAATATCTGACACAGTGTGTATGTTATCACACACTCTCAATTTCGGCTCTTCATTTAATGAGTATAACCGATGAATTAAATATTTGTCTTTATTTTCATTTATAAAACTTAATTCTCCAGAGCTTAAAATTATAGGTAATTCAAACTTATAACTTGTAGATTTAGCGTCAGAGAATACAATAGAGTTGTCCAAGTTTGTTATTTCAAAATCATAAGGCATTCCAGTTTCTTTACTTTGATTCATCCATTTGAAATCTTTTATGATTGAGTCATTTTTCTGAAGTTCAAAGTATTTATAAAGAAGTTCTTCTCCTTTTAAACCTGTATCCTTAAATAATTTATTTGCTTTTTCTATATCTCTAACTCTTGGAATTACTCTTCTTGTTACTTTTTCATCTCCTGTTTGTGAGGCTATTTCTAACTCTTCGTAATATTCAATATTTACAGACTCAATCTTGTTATTTAAATATGTTACAAGTGGTCTGAAATGATTTGAAGTATTATCTATTTGTTTTCTTACTTACACCTATGTTTCCAATTATATTTGAAATCTCATTGAAATCAGTTGTGCCATCTCTGAATAATAAAAAGACTAATTCGTTAGTGTCAAGACCTAACCATAATAAAAACCAGTCTGTTGCGGTGGGAAAAGGTAAGCTCATTTAATTTTGTGAGGTACGAACAAAGTTAAATGTGCTTGACTGTGCGGTTGGCTTTTCAGAGCTTGTGTACAACTTGTATATATACGCACCCTTTCGTCTGGCTCAAGGACAGCGTTTATTTCTTTTATATATTTTTATGTTCGTAATGTGTTTATTATCAATTCTTTGGCAATCAATAATAGTATCCAAAGGACTTTTGATATTTGCAAGAGATTTTTTTAAATCATCGGTATAGTCAAGAGCAAAGCCAGTTTTTACTTTGGTCTGAATTCGATATGTAGTATATGTATGATTTAGGTCATTCATGTTTTTGAAGAATAGATTTGGGGGCTATTCACTTCAAATGTATAAAAATTTTTAAAGCAAAAAGAAGTGTTGTATAAAAAAACCCTCACGTTTGGTGAGGGTTTTTGGTATGCGTAGGGTTATTTATTACATAGTAGAAAATAACTTTTCCATTTTTACTTTTTGCTCTTCGGCAAGGGTGGCATCGACCAAGATACGACCACTGTGCTCGTCTGTAATGATTTTTTTGCGAGAAGCAATTTCCATTTGCACTTGTGGTGGAATGGTAAAATATGAGCCTCCAGAAGCACCTCTTTCTATGGGTACAACGGCCAATCCGTTTTTGACATTGCTACGGATTTTTGTGTATGCTTTTGCCAAACGGTCTTCAATTTTTGTTTTGTATTCCTCAGATTTTTCTAAAAGTACTTTTTCCTCTTTTTCAGTTTCTGCAAGAATAGCGTCCAAATCACCTTTTTTGTGCTTTAGGTGTTCTTCGCGTTCATTTAAACGTTCTTTGGTACCCTCAATCACTTCCTTTTTTTGTTCAATTTGAGCTTTAAATTCTTTGATATGCTTTTCGGCCAATTGGATTTCTAGTTCTTGAAATTCAACTTCTTTTGCCAAAGAATTAAATTCTCTATTGTTGCGAACATTCTTTTGTTGTTCGTTGTATTTTTTGATGAGAACTTTTGATTCCTCAATAAGGTTTTTCTTTGCCTTAATCTGGTTATCGATGTCTGTAAGACTATCTTCTAGCTTTTGAAGTCGTAGTTTGAATCCTTCAACTTCGTCTTCTAAATCACGGACTTCAAGAGGAAGTTCCCCTCGAACGTTACGG
>CBFHNG010000038.1:0-17936 GCA_965657165.1 Flavobacteriaceae bacterium | reverse complement strand
TGATCTGCAGTTTCAAAAATTAAATGAATGTCTTCTTTGGTGAGATGTTTAATTCCTAATAAATGCTCTACACTTAATGTGCTCATAATCTATTGTTTTATCAAATATACGGCGTCTTCACCTTGTGTTTCTTTCCAATTTACAATAACTTTTTCTTCATCAATAGCATCAACTTGTCGCCCTCGATAATCTGGTTGAATAGGTAAATGTCTACTGAACCTTCGGTCAATCAAAATCAGTAATTCTATACTTTTTGGACGGCCATAAGATTGAATGGCCGTTAGGGCAGCACGGATACTTCTTCCTGTATATAAAACATCATCTATAAAAACAACATTTTTGCCTTCTACAATAAAATCCATCTGGGTTTCACTAGCCTCAAGAACTTTACTCGATCGTCTAAAATCATCTCTATAAAAAGTAATGTCTAGGTAGCCAACCTGTGTGTCGAATATATTATAATCGGATTGTAAAAGCTGTAAAAGTCGATCTGTTAGGTACTTTCCTCTTGGTTGTAATCCTATTAATATGGTATTGGAAAAATCGTTGTGTTTTTCAATAAGTTGACAAGCCAATCTGTGAAGGATAATGTTTACTTCTTTTTCGTTCAGTAAAACTTTTTGACTCATAATGTTTTCAACATATACGTGCGCAAAGGTAATGGAAAATTTTTATTTTCAAATCCAATATCACATTTCACTTCACAAAAAATGATATTCACTTAAAATAAAATCACTTTAAAGCAAATAATCTGTGCTTATAAAATTGGATTGTTTTTCGTCTAACATTTCTTTTAGAATCTCACTATTACTAGGATTGTCTTTAGCTGCAACGAATGTACGAATGGAAAAAGAACGCAATGCATCTCTAACACTCAAAGTACTAAATGCAGAGTCTTTTCTTCCTGTAAATGGAAATACATCTGGTCCACGTTGACAAGAACTATTTAAATTAACGCGACATACCAAATTGACTAGAATATCGATAAGTGGTGCAAGAGTTTTGGTGTCTTTTCCAAATACACTAACCTGTTGACCATAATTTGATTCTGCCATATCATTCAAAGGTTGTTGAATGTCTGTAAATGTCATCATTGGAATTACAGGACCAAATTGCTCTTCGTGATATACATCCATTGATTTATCCACTGGATAAAGCACCGAAGGGAAAATATAATTTTCTGTTCGCTCACCGCCTTTTGTATTTAATATTTTTGCGCCTTTTGCCTTGGCATCATCAATCAAATCTTGAATATAATCGGGCTTATTAACTTCAGGCAACGGGGTAAGCATCGCAGCAGCATCCCATGGATTTCCAAATTTTAGCGCATCGACTTGTGCACAGAATTTTTCTTTAAAAACTTCAAAAATTGTTTCATGGATATATAGTATTTTGAGTGCTGTACAACGTTGACCGTTGAACGACAAAGTCCCCGCTATGCATTCTTTAACAGCCAAATCTAAATCAGCGTCTGGTAGGACAATTGCAGGGTTTTTTGCTTCTAACCCAAGTACAATTCTTAGTCTATTTTTCTTAGGATGACTGTTTTGTAGTGCATTAGCTGAGTTGCTGTGACCAATAAGAGCAAGAACATCTATTTTTCCTGTTTCCATTAGTGGAGATGCCAATGTACGCCCTCTTCCAAATAAGATATTGACTACGCCTTTTGGAAAACTATTTTGAAAGGCTTCCATAAGTGGTGTAAGTAATAGAACACCTAGTTTTGCAGGCTTAAAAATAGTAGTGTTCCCCATGATTAGTGCAGGAATGAGAAGCGCAAAAGTTTCATTAAGTGGATAATTGTATGGCCCCAAACAAAGTACAACCCCTAGCGGTCCTCTTCTAATGTGGGCATAAACTCCTGAGTGTTTATGGAATTTTGCAGCATTTCGATCGATTTGCTTGTAATCATCAATGGTATCATAAATATAATCTACAGTTCTATCAAATTCTTTTTCAGAATCTTTAAGGTTTTTTCCAATTTCCCACATCAAGTATTTGACGACTTGTTCTCGCTTGGTTTTCATTTGCTCAACAAACTTTTCCATACAGGCAATTCTATCGGCTACTTTCATTGTAGGCCATAGGCCTTGACCATTGTTATATGCCTGTGATGCAGACTCCAAAGCTTCCATTGCTTGTTCTTGCTCCAATAATGGAATTGACCCTAATAACGTTGGTGCATATTCCTCTGTGGAAGAAATTGTGGAATATACATCCGATGTTGCACCATTCCACTGTTTTAACTCACCACTTATAAGGTATGTTTTGTGATGAATTAAGTGATCAATTTGAAATGCTTTGGGGATATTATTAAAACCCATATTTGTTTGTTTAGTTTATTAGTTTATAAAATTAACTATATCATCTTTTATTAATTTAAAAAAAAAGTTAATTCTTTTAAAAAATTGAAAATCAATTGATTACAAACAAAAAAACCCTCCGTAAATGGAGGGTTTTTTTGTTATGATTTTTAGATTGGTTATATTTTATTTACCATCCATTTTGTCTTTTAAAGCTTGAAGTGCTTCGTTTGCATCTCCAAGAGTTGTTTTGGCTTCCGATGCTGCTTTAGCTGCTTTTTTGGCAGCTGCTTTTACATTTCGAACTTCTTCTGCCTTGAAAACCGCTGTATGCGATGCAACAACTCTCTTGAATTCTTTGCTAAATTCTATGATAACAAATTCTGCTTCTTCACCTTTTTTCAGCTTAGAACCATCTTCTTTCTCTAAATGACGAGAAGGAATAAAAGCAACAATATCATCATTAAATTTTACTGTAGCTCCTTTGTCAACAATTTCAAATACAGAAGCAGTGTGTTTGGTATTTAAACCAAATTCTGCTTCATATTTGTCCCATGGATTTTCCATAGTTTGTTTGTGACCAAGACTTAATTTTCTTCCTTCAACATCTAATTCTAGAACAACAACCTCAAGTTTATCACCAACAGCACAAAATTCGCTTGGGTGCTTGATTTTCTTTGTCCATGATAAATCAGAGATATAAATTAATCCATCAATGCCTTCTTCCATTTCAACAAATACACCAAAGTTTGTAAAGTTTCTTACAATACCAGTGTGTTTGTTTCCTACCGGGAATTTAGATGTAATATCTGTCCATGGATCTGGCGTTAATTGCTTAATCCCTAATGACATTTTACGATCTTCTCTGTCTAGTGTTAAGATTTTTGCTTTTACTGTATCACCTACATTTACAAAATCTTGAGCTGATCTTAAGTGCGTAGACCAAGACATTTCCGAAACGTGGATAAGTCCTTCTACACCTTCTACAACTTCAATAAATGCGCCATAATCTGCAATGACAACAACTTTTCCTTCTACTTCATCACCAACTTTTACGTCATCTGCAAGAGCATCCCATGGGTGCTTGCTTAATTGTTTAAGACCCAACTGAATTCTTGATTTATTTTCATCAAAATCAAGAATTACAACGTTAAGTTTTTCATCAAGCTCAACGATTTCGCTTGGATGATTAATTCTAGACCATGAAAGGTCTGTAATATGTACAAGACCATCGACACCTCCAAGATCCATAAATACGCCATAAGAAGTGATGTTTTTTACAACACCTTCAAGAACTTGACCTTTTTCGAGTTGACTGATGATTTCTTTTTTCTGAATTTCAATATCGGCTTCAATAAGTGCTTTATGAGAAACAACAACGTTTTTGAATTCGTGGTTGATTTTTACAACTTTAAATTCCATTGTTTTATTTACATATTGATCGTAATCTCTAATTGGTTTAACATCAATTTGAGATCCTGGTAAGAAGGCCTCAATGCCAAAAACATCGACAATCATACCACCTTTTGTACGACACTTTACAAATCCGTTGACAATTTCGCCAGTTTCATTGGCTGCATTAACACGATCCCATGCTTTGATTACACGTGCTTTTCTGTGTGATAATACAAGTTGCCCTGTAGCATCTTCACGAACATCAATAAGCACCTCAACTTTATCGCCTACTGCTAGGTTTGGGTTGTAACGAAATTCGTTTAATGAAATTACACCCTCTGATTTTGCGTTAATGTCAATAATGGCATCGCGATCGGAAAGATGAATTACTGTTCCTTCTACAACTTGATCATCTAGAGTTTCTACAAAATTTTCTGAAACAAGTTTTTCAAATTCATCAAGTTTTTCATCGGCAACAGGGTCAATTCCCTCTTCGTAATTGTGCCAGTTAAAATCTTTTAAAAATTGCTCTGGGTTAGTTTGAGCTTCGTTTGTTGTTGCTTCAACAACTGGAGTGTCTTGTGCAGTCTCCTCTGCGTTTGTAGTTTGTTCTTCAGCCATGGCTGATTATAATTTGTATTCTGTGTGTGAATTAGGTTGGATTTACTGCAAAACACACAGAAGTGTTAGTTAAATTTTATTCTTCTCTCCAACCATTTTTGCTAAGAAGAGTGCAATTATACGACTAATCTCTAATTTGGGCAAATATTTATCTCCCTGATTTTGAGGACAATACCATTTGTATTGACAAAAAAACTTAAAAAAATTATTTAACTAAAGAAAAAATAGTCTAATTTTAGATCATTATTAACCCTATAATCTACTATATTATGATTAAGCAAAAATACCAATCGGTGTTGGACTTAGGCACCAAATTGAACATCCAAAATGGGGATGTTTCTGAAGAAAATGGCGTTTTAAAAATTAAAGGAACCGCCAAAACACAATACGAAAAAAACATTATTTGGGATGAAATTAAGGCCGTTGGCGGACAAAACCCGTCTGACATTCAAGCGGATATTAGAGTTTCAGATGAAAGTGTTTATCATCGTCATACCGTAAAAAGTGGCGAAACTTTAGGTAAAATTGCCAAACACTATTATGGCGACCCTATGAAATACAAGCAGATTTTTCAGGCGAATACCAACATTCTAAAAAATCCAGATTTAATTCATCCCAATCAAGAATTGGTGATTCCGAAGCTTTAGAATACATTAACAATTAAGGCTAAAGTTAGCCTTAATTGTTTTTTATATTCTGATTAACCCACCCCAACACCAATTCAAATTGTTCTTGTGGTGTTAGATTAGAATTATCTAAAATACGGGCATCTTTGGCTTGTACTAATGGAGAATCTGCTCTCGTAGAGTCTCTATGATCACGTGAGGTGATGTTTTCGTAAACAGCATCAAAATCAACCTGCTCCCCTTTTGCTGTAAGCTCATCCCATCGGCGCTGTGCACGGGTTTTGGCCGAAGCGGTCATAAAAATTTTAAGTTCTGCATCTGGAAAAACAACGGTGCCTATATCTCTACCATCCATTACAATCCCTTTGTGTTGCCCCATTTGGCGTTGTTCTTTTACCAAGCATTGGCGAACTTCGGGAAGTGCTGCAACTTTACTGACTAAATTAGATACTTGCATCCCTCTGATTTTTGAAGACACTTCTTTGTTATTTAAAAAAAGTGTGGTGACACCAGATTCATCTTTTTTAAATTCAATTTTAACCGACGAAATGGCAGAAATTAAGGCGACTGTATCAAATTTGTTTTCATCAATATAATTATTTTCAAGAGCAAAAAGTGTTACGGCTCTATACATCGCCCCAGAGTCAACATAGATATAATCTAATTTTTTTGCAAGTTGATTGGCTAATGTACTTTTACCTGTAGAGGAATGGCCATCGATGGCAATAATTATTTTTTTCACTATTGTAAATCTATTTGCATACCCAAAAAACTTGTGTTTGAAGCTAATGAATAGCGTGCATGTGTGTAACTAAAACGTAATTTATTAAACTTCAATCCAATTCCAAAAGAAAGGCCCGAAAAATTACGTTGATCAATAATTCTAAGCTCCTCTGCGCGTCTAAAACTATACCCCATTCTAAGGTTAAAGCCCTTTTTGGGAAAGAGTTCAACACCCAACAAAGTATGTCGAATAAGTTGGCTTAAAAACCCTACTTTTTCTTGGGTTTGATTGCCGTTTAAATCTGTAGTAGCACGAGCAGGATTTGAAGTTGCTATGGGCCACTGCTGTAAATTTTCTAGTGTCAAATGCCAACGAATAGGTACATTTTCTAGGGTTTGACTCATTCCAAAATCAATTTCAAAAGGTAAAGGCTCATTCAAACCAGCATAGGTGGTCAATTGTGTTCCGATATTTCTAACAACAAGTGCTGCATTAAAGTCTAAGTACTCATTAATATAAACCACACCAACATCTAGAGCGGCACCAAAAGAGTTATATTGCTCAAGTTTAGATGAAATAAGCTTAATGTTTGCACCAGCATAAAAATCTGTAAAACCTATTTGTAATGCATATCCTATAGATAGTGCAGCTTCATTTCCTGTAAAATCACCTGTTCTATTCCCATTTTCGTCATAGCCCTCAAAATTTCCATAATTGATATAGGTTACCCCTGCATGAAACGTTTGTGTTCGTCTGTCAACAGTATAAGCATAAGCAGCAGTACCATAGCGAATGTCACCGAGGTAATTGGCATAGTTTAAGGCCAATTGATTATCCATTTCAACATTTATTGTAGCTGGATTATAAAGTGCCTGTGTGACATCGTAGTCTACATTTGTAATGACTTTTCCTCCGAGTGCGGCTTGTCGTGGAGAAGACATCAAATTGAGGAATTGATATGTTGCATTACCACCCAATTGAGCATGTACTGATGCAGTTGTACTCATCATCAAAAAAAGCATGGCTAATATCCTCATTATCAGTCAAAAATAACCAATTCTATCTTAAAACGAATTTTTGTTTGCTTTATTTTAGTACGACAATAAATTAATTAAGTGCTAAATTACAATGTTTTTGCATGTGTCACTTTGGTCTTTGTAATAGCAACATCTATAACTTCGTGCATTTCAGATACATAATGGAATTTTAAACCTTTTAGATAATCTGCATTGATTTCATCAATGTCACGCTTGTTGGCTTTGGAAAGGATAATTTCTTTAATTTTAGCACGCTTTGCGGCTAATATTTTTTCTTTGATCCCTCCAACTGGCAATACTTTTCCACGAAGCGTAATTTCTCCAGTCATTGCAATATTTTTTTTGACTTTTCTTTGTGTAAACAACGACACTAAAGAGGTTAGCATTGTAATTCCTGCACTAGGGCCATCTTTTGGAGTGGCACCTTCAGGCACGTGAATGTGTACATTATATGCGTTGAAAATACGATTTTCAATTCCAAAATCATCTGCATTAGCTTTGATGTATTCCATAGCAATAGTTGCCGATTCTTTCATCACTTTACCTAAATTTCCAGTAATATTTAAAGTCCCTTTTCCTTTGGAAAGTATCGATTCTATAAATAAAATATCGCCACCAACACGAGTCCAGGCAAGCCCTGTAACTACTCCTGCAACATTGTTGTTTTCGTAGCGATCACGCTCTAGTTTTGGTGCCCCTAAAATTTCTATCAAAGCATCATTTGAAACTTTAACATCATAGGTGTCTTCCATGGCAATATTTTTTGCAGCATAACGCACTACTTTTGCAATTTGCTTTTCTAAACCACGCACACCTGATTCTCTTGTGTAACCTTCAATTATTTTTTCTAATTGTGCTTGTGCTATTTTTAAATCTTTTGAAGAAAGCCCGTGTTCTTTGAGTTGTTTTGGTAAAAGATATTTTTTTCCAATTTGGACTTTTTCTTCAATAGTGTAGCCGTTAACATTAATAATTTCCATGCGGTCTAGCAAAGCCGGTTGAATGGTATTTAAACTGTTGGAAGTAGCTACAAACATCACCTTAGAAAGATCATAACCCATTTCTAAGAAGTTGTCATAGAACTCCGAATTTTGCTCTGGATCCAAAACTTCAAGCATTGCAGAAGAGGGATCACCTTGATGTGAATTAGATAATTTATCAATTTCATCTAAAACAAAAACCGGATTAGAAGTTCCCGCTTTTTTAAGACTTTGTAAAATACGACCTGGCATTGCACCAATATAAGTTTTTCGGTGTCCTCTAATTTCTGCCTCATCGCGCAATCCTCCCAAAGAAATTCGAACATACTCCCGACCAAGGGCCTCGGCAATGGATTTCCCTAACGAGGTCTTCCCTACTCCCGGAGGACCATAAAGACACAAAATTGGAGATTTCATATCGTTTCGAAGTTTTAAAACCGCTAAATATTCTATAATTCGACGTTTTACTTCTTCTAGACCAAAATGATCACGATCTAATATTTTTTGAGCACGTTTTAAGTCAAAATTATCTTGACTAAAATGATTCCAAGGCAAATCTAAAAACAAATCCAAATAATTTCTTTGAATAGAATATTCTGCAACCTGTGGATTCATACGCTGAAGTTTGCCTATTTCTTTTTCAAAATGTTGTTTTGTTTTGGTGTCCCACTTCTTTTCGGAAGCGCGCTTTTTCATGTCTTCAATTTCTTCCTCATAACTTACTCCACCCAATTCTTCCTGAATAGTTTTTATCTGTTGTTGAAGAAAATATTCGCGTTGCTGCTGATTCATATCATGCTGCACCTTAGACTGAATATCATTTTTTAATTCCAAACGTTGAAACTCAACATTCATGTGCTTAAGAGTTTTCAAGGCACGTTGATGTAAATCATTGACTTCTAGTAGTGCTTGTTTTTCCACCACAGAAATACCCATATTGGACGATACAAAATTGATCAAAAAAGAGTTACTTTCTATATTTTTTATGGCAAAGGAAGCTTCACTTGGTATGTTTGGACTCTGTTTGATAATTTCCAGAGATAAATCTTTAATAGATTCAATGGCCGCAGCAAATTCACCATCTTCTTTTGTAGGGACAACTTCATCAACATTTTTGATTTTCGCAGTTAAGTATGGATCTTCCGATACAAGCTCTGTTATCTCAAAACGTTTTTTACCTTGGATAATTACCGTTGTATTGCCATCGGGCATTTTTAAAACTTTCAATATTCGGGCAACTGTACCAATTTTGTGAATATCCTCAAATTTTGGATCTTCAACACTTTCATCTTTTTGGGCAACAACACCTATAACTTTTGAACCTTTGTTGGCATCATTAATGAGCTTAATAGACTTGTCGCGTCCTGCAGTAATCGGAATCACTACACCTGGAAATAACACTGTATTTCTTAAAGAAAGAATGGGTAAAGAATCAGGAAGTGTTTCGTTTTTTATCACTTCTTCGTCTTCAGTCGTCATTAATGGAATTAACTCTGAATTTTCATCAAAATCTTGAAGTGACAATGTGTCAAGTATATTATATTTTGGGTTGTTCATATCAATTATAAGTCATTCTGTCATGCTGAACAGAAATTGTTAAGTTTTTAATTTCTTTGTCATTATAAATTTATCTTCTTATATGATTAATTTACAATAAATTACATCACATAATTGACAATTGTTGTGCCAAGATAATTTCTAAGGTTTAAGATTTAACGAACATGAGTTGTTCGTTTTATTTTGTAAAGAACAAGAAAAGCGACTAAAAAGAAAACTGCAAGCGCCAATACAGAATATTGCATGGAACCTGTAAGAGCCAATAAAAGCCCAAAGACGATCATCCCTAAAACAATAGCTATTTTTTCGGTGACGTCATAAAAACTAAAATAAGTGGCATGGTCATGTGTTTCTGGTAACAATTTGGAATACGTTGACCGTGTGAGTGACTGCGTTGCACCAAGAACAAAGCCCAAAACAATGCCCATGGCATAAAAATAGTAATCTACATTGGGTTGTTTTTTATCTAAAACAAATGCAATAAAACACACAATACCCCATATCAATAGTGTAATTTTTAGGGATGCTAAATTTCCAATTTTATCAGATAATCTTGAAAATAAATAAGCACCTAATATGGCCACAATTTGAACGAGTAATATGGTTAATATGAGGTTTAATGTTGGTAGGCCCAATTCTTCACTGCCAAATATTCCTGCCATAAGTATAATAGTTTGAACACCAACACTTAAAAAGAAAAAAGCAATTAAAAAATATTTTAATTGTGAATGCTGCCCTAATGATCTAAGAACAGTTTTAAGTTCTAAAAACCCTTTCCAAATGTAGTCTTTATCAGGCTTATGATTAAAAACATTGTTGGGCAAACGGCGGTATGTAATTTGTGCAAACCCAAACCACCAAAGTCCTACCAGAACAAATGTAATTCGAGGTGCTAAAGTAGGATCTGTAATCCCAAACCAATCTGGTTTTTGAACTAATATTAAGCTAAAAACAAGCAACAATACCGAACCAAAATAGCCATACATAAATCCTTTTGCACTCACTTTATCTTGCTGTTCGGGGAAGGCCACTTCTGGCAAATAGGCATTATAGAATACTATACTACCCCAAAACCCAATACTGGCAAAAATTGTACACAAAAGTGCCACCCAAAGCGTAGATGCACCGTCAAAAAAATAGAGTGACATCACTGAAACTGACCCCAACAAACAAAACCCTTTTAAGAATTTAAGTTTATTCCCTGTATAATCTGCAATTCCAGAAAGTATTGGAGAACAAAAAGCAACAATAAGAAATGAAAGTGCTAAGGTATAATCATACAGTGTTGTGGGGTTCCAATGCGTTCCCAAAAAGGATATATCGCCCTCAGTATTGGCAAAAGAATTAGCCATACTGGTGTAATAAATTGGAAAAACTGCAGTACTAATAACAAGAGGATAAACCGAATTGGCCCAATCATAAAATGCCCATGCGTTAATGAGTGTTTTACTTCCTTTTTTGAGTGTTTTCATAAAAAAAGCTGCTTTTTATAAGCAGCTTCTAATTTAAGTAATTATTTTGACAACAATTAATTTATCTAAAACTCGTTACACCAAACTTTTGAGCTTCTGCACGAGCAGCTGGGGCTAAGGCACGTAAATTTGTAATTCGAGAATCATTGGAAGGGTGTGTACTTAAAAATTCTGGAGGCCCTTTTTTACCATTATTATTGGCTTTCATACGCTCCCAAAGTCTTGAAGCCTCATCGGGGTTATACCCTGCAATCGCCATAATGTATACCCCTATTTTGTCGGCTTCGGTTTCATGCCCACGACTAAAAGGTAATACCCCCAAAACAGTAGTTCCAATCCCATACGATTGATTGAAAATATTTCTGTATTTTTCATCCTTTATGGCAACGTTTCCAGCGACAGCCCCTATTTGCTGAAGCATTCCCGCACTCATCCTTTGCTGTCCATGGTTGGCCAAAGCATGTGCCACCTCGTGGCCCATAATGGCAGCTACACCCGTTTCATTGGCGGCAATAGGCATAATTCCTGTGTAAAACACAATTTTTCCCCCAGGCATACACCAAGCATTAACGGTTTCGTCCTGTACCAAGTTGTATTCCCATTTGTAATCTTTCAAATACCCCTGATAGTTATTGGCGTCCAACCAACGTTTTGCAGCCGCAGAAATACGCTGTCCTACACGTTTTACCATTTCTGACTCTGAAGTACCTGTAATTACTTTATTTTCGTTTAAAAATTGATCGTACTGTGCAAAAGCCATTGGTAAAATTTGTGAATTAGGCACCAAGGCCCATGTTTTTTTTCCTGTGAAAGGGTTTGTTGCACAAGAAATTGCTAGAAAAAGCATTAAAAAAAATAAAATCTTTGTTTTCATGTAAACGGTTTAAAATTAAATAACAAAAAGCATTCCATAGTGTTAGACACAAAAAAATTAAAATAGTCACAAAGTTTTGTGAAAATAAATAATTTACATCTAAAAATAACTAATTTTAGACCATTAAAACAAACCTATGTATCCAAAAAGTTTAATTATAGTATTTTTTTTTCTATGCCTTTTTTCGTGCAAATCTGAAGCTCAAAAAAAGGAAACTTTTAAAGTAAACAAATCTGAGGCAGAATGGAAATCACAACTTACTGATCTTCAATTTTATGTTTTAAGAAAAGAAGGAACAGAGCGTGCTTTTTCTAGTCCTTTGGACAAAAATTATAGCGCCGGAACTTATGTCTGTGCTGGTTGTGATACGCCCCTTTTTAAAAGTGAACATAAGTTTAATTCTGGTACGGGTTGGCCAAGTTTTGATCGTGAAATAAAAGGTAATGTGGCTTTTTCAGTAGATTATAAAATTGGTATTGCACGCAGCGAAGAACATTGTGCAACTTGTGGTGGGCATTTGGGACATGTATTTAATGATGGCCCTCGAAATACAACAGGAATGCGTCATTGTATCAATGGTGCTGCACTAAAATTTATTCCAAAAAATGAGTAACTCAAAAATCAAAAAATCTGAAGCAGAATGGAAAAATGAGCTGAGTGAGGCACAATACCGCATCCTGAGAAAAAAAGGTACAGAAATGCCACATTCTGGGGCCTATAACCTCCATTTTGAAGAAGGTGTATACCATTGTGTTGGTTGTAGCACTCCATTATTTGAAAGTCAATCAAAATTTGATGCAGAATGCGGTTGGCCAAGTTTCGATGCTTCTATAGAAGGTAATGTAGAATATATTCTTGATAAAAGTCACGGCATGATCCGAACTGAAATTGTTTGCTCATCATGTGATGGGCATTTGGGCCATGTCTTTAATGATGGTCCAACAGCAACAGGAACCCGCTATTGTGTGAACTCAATTAGCATTGATTTTAAAAAATCATAAGGTCAAAAAACTTGTCTTACTTTTAGTTCATTTCTGTTTTATTTATAGATTTAGGTTTTGTAAATTTGCAACTTCTAACAACGACTAAAGATACAAGGGATGAGTAAATATGATGTGATTGTTTTGGGAAGTGGACCAGGTGGCTATGTTACGGCTATTCGTGCTTCTCAATTAGGACTCAAAACAGCGGTAATTGAAAAAGAAAGTTTGGGAGGTGTTTGTCTCAATTGGGGATGTATCCCAACAAAAGCACTCCTAAAATCGGCACAAGTTTTTGAATACCTCAAACACGCAGGAGATTATGGTTTGCATGTCAAAGACTATGATAAAGATTTTGACGCCGTAGTTAACCGCAGCCGTAATGTGGCCGAAGGGATGAGCAAAGGCGTACAATTTTTAATGAAAAAAAATAAAATTGATGTCATTTCTGGTTATGGAAAAATAAAACCAGGAAAAAAAGTGGATGTCGATGGAAAAGAATATAGTGCTGATCATATCATTATTGCAACCGGTGCTCGCTCTCGCGAACTTCCAAGTCTTCCACAAGACGGCAAAAAAGTGATTGGGTATCGCAAAGCAATGACCTTAGAAAAACAACCAAAAAAACTTATCATTGTAGGTTCGGGTGCTATAGGTGTAGAATTTGCTTATTTCTACAACGCCATGGGTACAGAAGTTACAATTGTAGAATATATGCCACGAATTGTTCCAGTAGAAGACGAAGACGTTTCAAAACAACTTGAACGCTCTTTTAAGAAAAGTGGAATAAAAATCATGACGTCAACAGAAGTTACTGCCGTAGATACCTCAGGAAAAGGAGTTAAAGCCACTGTAAAAACAAAAAAAGGAGAAGAAACTCTTGAAGCTGATGTGGTGCTTTCTGCTGTTGGTATCAAGACAAATATTGAAAATATTGGCCTAGAGGATGTTGGAATTGTAACCGATCGCGATAAGATTTTAGTGAATGATTTTTACCAAACCAACATGCCAGGGTATTATGCTATTGGCGATGTCACCCCTGGCCCTGCCCTAGCGCATGTCGCCTCAGCAGAAGGTATTTTGTGTGTCGAAAAAATTGCAGGTCACCATATCGAGGCTTTAGATTATGGCAACATTCCGGGTTGTACCTATTGTAGCCCAGAAGTGGCTAGCGTAGGTCTCACAGAAGCTCAAGCTAAAGAAAAAGGTTTGGAGATTAAAGTTGGTAAATTCCCATTCTCTGCTTCTGGAAAAGCAAGTGCAGGCGGAAACACAGAAGGGTTTGTAAAAGTTATTTTTGATGCCAAATATGGCGAATGGCTCGGCTGTCATATGATTGGTGCAGGTGTTACCGATATGATCGCAGAGGCCGTTTTAGGACGTAAATTAGAAACCACAGGCCACGAAGTACTTAAAACAGTACATCCGCACCCTACAATGAGTGAAGCGGTTATGGAAGCTGTTGCAGATGCCTATGACGAAGTCATACACATTTAAAACACTAGAAATACATACAAAAGGCGGTCTATGACCGTCTTTTTTTTTAGATAAAACTTTGAAGTGCTAAAGTGTAGCTTTTTAGTCCAAAGCCCAAAATAACTCCTTTGGCGTTGGGTGAAATAAACGAGTGATGACGAAATTCCTCTCGACTAAAAGTATTTGAAATATGTACCTCTATAACTGGTGTAGAAATCCCTTTTATTGCATCCCCAATGCCCACAGACGTATGGGTATAAGCGGCGGCATTTAAAACAATACCATCGTATGAAAACCCAACGTCATGAAGTTTATCAATAAGCTCACCTTCTATATTAGACTGAAAATAGTCCAATTTAAATTGAGGAAAATCAGATTGTAATTCATTAAAAAAAGCGTCAAAGGTTTTAGAACCATAAATTTCGGGTTCTCGCTTTCCTAACAAATTTAAATTGGGGCCATTAATGATGATAATGTTTTTCATGAAGTAAAAATACGAAAGAATAAAAAAAAAGACCAACTAACTGTTGGTCTTTTTCACATATATGTTTAAGATTTATAAGAAAATTCCAAAGCCAACATTTACACCAAGGTTTCCAGATTTAACACCATACTTATCATTTTTCTTATTTTTTAAACTCGAATTTAGATATGAAAGTCCAAGGTTTAATGAAACTGAATCACTAATAAAATAGGCAATTCCTCCATTTGCTCCAAATGCAAAACCATTGTATTTATTTTCATCTTTATTTCCATAAGATGTTGACATTAGACCTGCGCCAACTCCTACAAAAGGTACAATTTGACTATCAGATTTAAAAAAATAAGTTGCTGTTGGAAGTACAGCAAATGAAGAAGTTTTGTCCTCATCACTACCTTCTTTTTCTGTTACCGATTCAAAAAGAATACCTAACCCCACAGAGAGGTTATCCATAACAAAATAATTTGCGCTAGGCATAAAAGAAAATTTAGAAACAGTTAGTTTATCACCAACGTCTTTACCATCGTTTTCTGCTTGAGTATTCGAGGACGTAAATCCTAAGGAGGTGTCTCCTCCAAAAAACCAATTCCCTTTTTCGGTTTGAGCGTTTAAACTCATTGTAGCAAATAAGAACGCTACAAAAAATAACTTGTTCATAGTATTTAGATTTAAGGTTTAATAATACCACAAAGTTAAATTAATTCTTTAAAATTTATATAAAAAGTTGAAATTTATTACCTGTTGAAATATATTTCAATTTATATTCTTAGTGAATAAAAAAAGCGATGCTAGTGCATCGCTTTTTTAAATTTGTAAAGTATGATTTAGAAGTTAAATCCTACTGAAAGTTTGCTTGTTTTTGAGAAATTGAATCTTATAAGAAAATACTGAAACCAACAGCTAATCCTAAACCAGAGAGTTCCTGTTCAACTTCATCAACTTCTTTATTTTTTAGTGTAGCACTTGAATAACCTAAACCTAGATTTAAAGAAACACTATCACTAAGGAAGATTGCAGCACCAGCTTCTAAACCCCAGCCAAAACCACTTGCTTTATCAGCATCTTCGTCTCCATTACTTACAGACATCATACCAAGAGACAAACCAGCGTATGGACGAGTATTACCAGACCCAAAGAAATAGGTTGCTTCAGGCATGATAGCAAATGTTGAAGATTCAGAATCATCAAAGCCATCCATTTTCATGGTTGTTGAACCAAATTCCAAACCTAAACCTACAGAAAGGTTGTCTATGACAAAATAACTTACGGCAGGATTAAAGCTAAAAGATGAAGTAGTGACTTCATTGAAGTAATCGTTTTCAGCCTGTTTTACACTTGAAAAAGAAAGATCTGCACCACCTTCAACAACCCATGAACCTTGTTCGGTTTGTGCTTGCAAAGTAAATGCAACTAATGACATAGTAATAATAAATAATTTTTTCATTTTTTTAATTTTGTTAATGATTAATGTAACAAATTTAAATAAAATTTTATAAAAATTTAGTACAAATTTGGTACATTTTAATAAAAAAAAGCGATGCCGAAGCATCGCTTTCATGTAAAGTTTTTATTAGTTTTTAGAAACTGTATACAGCACCAAGAACAAAAGAAGATAAACTTCCACTGCCGTTTCCATCATTGTTGATGAAAATTTCTTGAGAAGAATCATCAATTCTAAATTCTGGCTTGATCGTTAATCCACCAACTTTGTAGTTTGCTGTTAATGTTGGAGTTAATACATTAAGAACATCGCTATCAGCAATTGGTCCAAAAGCGATATACTCTAAACGAAGACCCCAAGACATTTTCTCAGAAGCTGTATACTGAGGATAGATTGAAAGCGCCGTGTATTCATCTCCAATTCTTCCACTAAGTATACCATCTTTGTAATTTGCGAATTGCACATTAAAATCCATTTGCAAATTAGTTGTAAAATCAAAACCACCAATTATATCAATAAAACTAGAGCGTTGGCTACGAACATAACCAAACTTAAATCTTCCATTAGTAATTTGACCACCAACAGAATAATGTCCAGTATTGTTAAAATCTGTAACCTCCATTGGGTTCATTACCGCTAATTTCATATCCCAATTGTTTTTGAGTTTGAAATCAAGCATTAAACCATTATGATTTCTAGGTCCAAAAGTAAAGGCATGGGACATGCTGTAGTTGAAGTTTTCAACTGGTGAAATTCTTTCAAGACCAATAAAAGTATTGAAGCGTCCCATAGTTGCAGTTGTGTTTTCTGTAATCTTCCAAAACATATACATTTGGTTAATTGCAGCATTGTTTGTCGCTCCATTAGGGTTAATAGCTTGGTCTGCTCTAGGTCCATATGCTAAGTCTGCAACAAACCCTACGTTCTCGTCTTCATAAGATGCAACTAAATTAGCCATACCTAGAGAAAAGCCTGGCATATTAACAAATGAGCTAGGAGGAGCATAAGGAAGAGTTCCTTGATTTACCTCGTCATTAGGTGAATTAATATTAGATCTCCAGTAAGCGTCTACTGAACCACTAAAATTAAATTTTGAATCTTCATCTTGACCAAATGATATGGATAAAAAGGATAAAGTTATTAAAGTAATAAATTTTTTCATAATATTTGTTTATGGATGTTGTGGCAAATTTAAACAAAAAAAAATTAATTTTTGAATAATTCTGTTCAGTCCAAAAAAAAGCGGTGCATTTGCACCGCTTTAATGTATGATTATTTTATTATAATCTAAATCCTAGTCTAAAATTACCAGTTACACTGTCACCAAGACCGAATCCAGTTGTAGCGTCTCCTCCTTCTGGATCAACAGAAGAAATACCAAGACCATAACCAAATTCCATTCCAACGTAAACGTTAGGAACAATGTAATAATCAGCTCCTAAAAAAACTCCAGCAAAAAGTGTAAGAGTTGTTGCAGAACCACTATCAGCAAAACCAACTAAACCATGGTAACCCCAATACGTTGATAAACGCTCAGCACCAGTAAGGTGATTTTCGATACCCATACCGGCTGCAATTCCGAAAGTAGAATCTTCTCCGTCAACACCACTATCAGCGTAATTAAAATTAGCAAAATAACGCTTAGCTTTTGTGTCTGAGTCAAATTTTCTCATCATGAAAGTTGCACCACCTGTAATTTCTGGCATACCAAATTGAGTACCACCACTAAAATTAGGTGTGAATTGAGCTTCAAACATTGTAGCTCCAGCTCCAGGCTTGGTAAAAGTACCTGCATCAGTAGTAATTTGAGCAGTACCAAAAGCAAATGTTGATAAAGCTGCAATTAAAAGTAATTTTTTCATAATTAATTTTTTGTTTATGATTAATAATGCAAATCTATACAAATTATTTCATCAATTGTTATAAAATTCAATTTTTTTTCAATTTCATCGATAAAATCGTGCACTTT
>CBFHNG010000037.1:0-18053 GCA_965657165.1 Flavobacteriaceae bacterium | reverse complement strand
TACATATGACAAAGTCTACACCTTTTATTCCTTGGTTAAACATATGATTGATAGCATTGCTACCACCTCCACCAACTCCAATGACCTTGATGATATTAGATTGATTTTTTGGCAAATCAAATTTGATTCCGAGTTCGTTATTACTGCTCATAAATTTATTTTTTTGTTGGTTATTCTGCATTTTCTAAAAAATCCTTCACACGTTCGGTTAATTTCTCTAAAAATCGTTTGGGTTGCACTTGGGGTTTTTCGTCTGGGGTCTCTAATGTTTCCTCGTCAATAGTTGTGTCTTCAACGAATACTTGCTTTTCTTGACGTTCAAGTCCATCTAAAACAAGTCCAACAGCGGTGGCATACAATGGGCTAGTAATATCGCCATCACTATCACCTGCAAGATGTTCGTTTGGATAACCTACTCTGGTATCCATTCCAGTGATGTACTCTACAAGTTGCTTCAAATGGTTCAATTGGCTTCCACCACCTGTTAGCACAATACCTGCAATTAATTTTTTCTTTTGCTCTTCATGCCCATAGTTTTTGATTTCAACATAAACTTGTTCAATAATTTCTACGACTCTTGCATGTATAATTTTTGATAAGTTTTTTAATGAAATTTCTTTCGGATCTCGACCTCTAAGCCCTGGTATAGAAACAATTTCATTGTCTTTATTTTCGCCAGGCCAAGCAGATCCAAATTTAATTTTCAATAATTCTGCTTGTTTTTCAATTATCGAGCATCCCTCTTTAATATCCTCAGTGATGACATTTCCTCCAAAAGGAATTACAGCAGTATGACGAATTATTCCGTCTTTAAAAACCGCCAAATCAGTAGTTCCACCACCTATATCAATAAGTGCTACTCCAGCTTCTTTTTCTTCCTGACTCAATACCGCTTTTGCAGAAGCAAGAGGTTCTAGAGTAATCCCTTCCAAACTCAAACCTGCGGTTTGTATGCATCGGCCAATATTTCTAATTGAAGAAACCTGACCTACAACAACATGAAAATTAGCTTCCAAACGTTCGCCATACATTCCTATTGGCTCTTTAATTTCTGCTTGGCCATCAACTTTAAAATCTTGTGGTAAAACATGAATAATTTCCTCCCCTGGTAGCATTACAAGTTTGTGAACTTGATTGATAAGTCGCTCAATATCTTCTTCATTTATGACCTGGTCTGCATTTGGTCTGGTAATGTAATCACTATGTTGTAAACTTCTAATATGCTGTCCAGCAATACCCACAGTGACACCGTCAATTTTGATGTCTGATGTGGCTTCCGCTTCTGAAACTGCATTTTGAATGGATTGAATCGTCTGTGTAATGTTATTGACTACACCACGGTGAACCCCCATACTTTTTGATTTACCAACGCCAATGGTTTCCAATTTGCCATATTGATTTTTCTGACCAATCATCGCAACGATTTTTGTGGTTCCAATATCTAGCCCTACTGCAATATTTTGAGTTTCCATAGAATTATATTTTTGTACAAACAACCTGTCGATTGAATTGTAAATTCACTGTTTTATATGATTCAAGCCGTTTATCTTTTTTTGCTTTTTGATAAAATGCTTTAAAATTTTTCATTTTTTCATTTAAATTTTCCAATGTTCCAACAACAACTTCAAAATCGTATGTACGCATAAACAATGAAAATTGGTTTTCATCATTTATAGATATTTCTGTGACATAAAGATTTAAAAAATCATCACTTGTCACATGTTTCAACAATTGATTTAAAGTCTCTAAATTCGATGCATCTACATTGCCATGGACCAATAACACTCGCGCACTATATTCAGGCGAAAGAGGCATCATTTTTCCTTGGTTATCTACATAAAATGATGGCTCAGAAACCACTCTTGCAAGTGGTGTACGCTGCTCTACTTCCACCCTAACTTCCCCATTTACAGTTAGATACACCTCTGCATTTTTTATCATCGGATGCGATGATATTTTGGACTCTAGTTCATTCAAATCTAAAATATCTTTAGGCATGCATTCCACTGACTGCTGATTTTGTATTAACAATTTATTAACCATGTCTTTACTGATTAATAAATGATCTTTTCCTACAAATTCTACACTCGTTTTTTCAAGCGGCAAATGATGACTTCTTACAGATGAAAACGCATACAAAAACACCACTACAAAAAGCAGTAAAATCACTATCGCTATGTTTTTATATTTATGCATGTAATAATTTTTTTGAAAGAGGTTCAACAAGAGTACCAATATCTCCAGCACCCATTGTAACCAATACAGGATTGTCTATTGATTTTATGACGTCAAATAATGCTGATTTTGTTACTAATTTTTTAAAAGGCACTGTAATTTTTTCTAATAACCATGAGGCATTTATTCCGGTAATTGGTAGCTCTCGAGCGGGGTAGATTTCTAATAGTAATACCGCATCAAAAACAGATAAAGAATGTGCAAATTCTTCTCCAAAATCTTGTGTTCGACTAAACAAATGCGGTTGAAAAACAGCTGTGACTTTGCGATTTGGATGCATTTCTGTAATGGCTTGATAAACGGCATCAATTTCTTTTGGGTGATGTGCATAATCATCAATAAAAACAAATGATTGTTCTTTGATTTTATAAGAAAAGCGTCTTTTGACACCTCTGTAAGAATTCAATCCCTTTTGAAGTTTGTCTTCTGTACACCCAAACTCCAAAGCCATTGCCAATGCAGCAACAGCGTTGTTTAAATTATGACTTCCTGGCAAATGGAATCTAAAATTTCTTAATATAGAATCAGGGGTTTTTAAATCAAAGTGATATGCGCCCTCTACAATTTTTATATTTTGTGCAGCATAATCTGCATTGGAATCAATCCCATAGGTTATACCTTCTACAGAAAGTGACTCATGTACAAAAAGCTTTCCATCATTAGAGATATTTTTTGAAAAATCTAGGAATGATTGCTTTAAACTTTCTTTATCGCCATAAATATCCAAATGATCTGCATCCATTGAGGTAATACAAGCAAAATTGGGCGAAAGTGTCATAAATGAACGATCAAATTCATCGGCCTCTACAACAGTAGTTTCACTTCCATTTTGAATTAAATTCGAATTATAATTCTCTGAAATCCCACCTAAAAATGCAGTCATATTTTGGTTGGCTTCAAACATCAAATGACCCAAAATACTTGTTGTTGTTGTTTTTCCATGAGTTCCGGCAACAGCAAAACAAAATGTGTCTTTTGTAATCATCCCCAAAACCTCAGACCGTTTTAGAACAGTAAAATGATTAGAGTTAAAATAATTCAAAATAACATTTGAATTTGGAATTGCTGGCGTATACACCACAAGAGTGTCTGAGGACTGTAAATACCCTGGTTGTATTGTCTCAATATCATCAGAATAACTAATATTTATACCTAAACCTTCAAGTATTTTTGTATTGTCACTTGATGTTTTATCATAGCCTGAAACTTTCTTTTTTTCTGAATGAAAATACTTTGCAAGCGCACTCATCCCGATACCGCCAATACCTACAAAATAAATATTATGGAAAGAGTTTATTTTCATGTATTTACAAGTTTTTCGATTTCATGAACAATAGCATTTGTTGCAGACTTTTTGGCTAATTTTTTAATATTTAACGCAAGTCTTTGCTGTAAATCTTCATTATTTATAAGCTCCGAAAATTGAGTTTCAAATTCATTTTCTAAGTGCTTTTCTGCAATCAGCAAGGCTGCATTTTGGCTAGAAATGGCTTGTGCATTTTTTGTCTGATGATCTTCGGCAACATTTGGTGATGGAATAAAAATAACGGGCTTACCAACAATACAAAGTTCAGAAACTGAACTCGCTCCAGCTCTTGAAATAATTATATCAGAAGCTGCATAAGCCAAATCCATTCGTTTTATAAACGACATCACTTGAATATCATTTGAATTATCATAATGACGATACTCATCAAAATATAATTTTCCACACTGCCACAAGACTTGAATATTGTTATTTTTAAAATATTGTAATTGAGCTTCCACCAATTGATTGATTCTGCGTGCACCTAAACTACCCCCTAAAACAAGCACTATTTTTTTAGTTGGGTTTAAATTAAATGTTGAATGTGCCTCTTCTTGTTTTTCATGCAAGTCTAAAAGATCTTGACGTACAGGATTTCCGGTTAGTATAATTTTTTCTTTTGGAAAAAATGTCTCTAAATTGTCATAAGCAACACAAATTTTTTGGGCCTTTTTAGCCAATAATTTATTTGTAATTCCAGGGAATGAGTTTTGTTCTTGAATAAGAGTTGGTATCCCAAAAATTGAAGCAACATATAACAAAGGTCCGCTAGCAAATCCGCCAGTACCAATAACAACATTTGGTTTGAATTTCAACACTATAACAACAGATTTAAGTAGGCTAACAATAAGTTTCAATGGAAATAAAATATTTCTAAATAGTTGCTTTCTTTGAATGCCTGAAATCCAAAGTCCTATAATTTTGAAGCCTGCATTTGGCACTTTTTCCATTTCCATTTTGCCTTTTGCGCCCACAAAAAGAAAGTCAGATTCTGGATACTTGACTTTTAGAGCCTGAGCAATAGAAAGAGCAGGGAAAATATGCCCCCCTGTACCTCCTCCTGATAATATGACTTTAAACTTATGCATTACAATGCTTCACTTAAAATTTCTAAAGGATGTTGCTCACCCTCATTTTGATTTTTAATTTCTTCTCTTTTGGCACTTACGCTCAAAATAATTCCTATCGCTAGACACGTTACCCATATAGATGTTCCTCCGCTACTGATTAGCGGAAGCGTTTGTCCAGTAACTGGAAATAATTCCACAGCTACGCCCATATTGATAAGGGCTTGAAAAATGATTGGAAGCCCTACTCCAATAGTTAATAATTTTGCAAAAACAGATTCTGCTTTTTGCGCAACGATAACAATTCTGAACAAAAGCAATAAATATAAAATCAGTAAAAATAGCCCGCCTAACAATCCATATTCTTCAATGATGATAGCAAAAATAAAATCTGATGAGGATTGTGGTAAAAAGTTTTTCTGAACACTTTTGCCAGGGCCCAAGCCATAAATACTTCCAGTAGCAATAGCAATTTTTGCTTTTTCAATTTGATAATCTTCTTCGGTATCACGATCGTCCATAAAGTTCACAATTCGACTCGTCCAAGTATCAACCCTATTGGGCATCGCATCTGGAAAGGCTTTTGCAACAAGTACAAAAAAGGCAAGAACCAAAAGACCTGTCCCTACAATTGCGCCAATATATTTTAATGGATATCCGCCCAGAAATGCCAAAACTAATAACATTGTAAAAATGATTGCTGTTGTTGAAAAGTTGGCTGGAAGAATCAAAATAAGCACAGCAAAAACTGGCAGCCACAATGGAAGAAGTGATGATTTAAAAGTAATTTCTTGATCAAAAACTTTTGAAAGATATCGTGCTACAAAAACCATAAGTACCAAAGCCGCAAGTGTTGAAGGTTGAAATGTAAATCCTACAAACGGCACACGAATCCACCGACTTGCATTCGCACCATCAATGGTTGTCCCTTGCAAAAGAGTTACTAAAAGAAGAATCAAAACAACAGGGTACATTACCATAGAAAGCCCCTTGAAATAGCGGTAAGGAATTCTATGAATTCCATAAATAATTGAAAAGCCTAAAAACAAATGCACAAAATGCTTAATTAGGTAGCTAAACGTTTGACCATCACCATAGGTATATGCCAAATTACTTGCGGCACTATAAACCGGCAAAAATGAAAATATCGCCAGTAGCGCAACAATGGCCCATATCATTCGATCTCCCTTTATGTTACCAAATTTTAATTTCATTTATAACGCGCGTACTGCTGCTTTAAATTGATGGCCTCTATCTTCATAATTTTCAAATAAATCGAAACTTGCACACGCTGGTGAAAGCAACACATTTTCACCTGCTTCTGCTATTTTGTAAGCTATTTTTACAGCTTCTGACATGTACTGTGTTTCTACCATAATATTCACCATATGTTCAAAATTTTTGAACAAAGTTTCATTATCTTTTCCTAAGCAAATAATCGCTTTCACCTTTTCATTTATAAAAGGAAATAAAGCACTATAATCGTTGCCTTTATCAACACCACCAACAATCCAAATGGTTGGTGCATCCATACTTTCTAGTGCAAAATAGGTAGCATTAACGTTCGTTGCTTTTGAGTCGTTTATGTATTGTACTTTATTGATTTTCAATACATTTTCTAAGCGGTGTTCTGCACCTTGAAAACACTCTAAACTCTCACGGATAGTGTCGTTTCTTATTTTGAGAAGGTGAGCAACTGTTGCTGCCGCCATCGCATTTTTGATATTATGTTTCCCTTCTAAAGCTAAATTTGTTGTTGGCATTATTTGTTCTTCTTTTTTATATTTTATAATAATTTCTTTTTGTCTTAAAAATGTACCTTGCGCTAATGTTTTTGTTAACGAAAAAGGCATTAATGTAGATTGAATCTTGTGGGTTTGGAGATATGTATGAATCACCTCATCATCAGCATCATAAATCAAAACATCGTCTTTGGTTTGATTCATTGCAATTCTGAATTTTGAAGCGATATAGTTTTCAAACTTATTGTCATAGCGATCCAAATGATCTGGTGTAATGTTGGTTAGCACAGCTATATTTGGCCTAAATTTTTTAATTCCATCCAACTGAAAACTGCTCAATTCTAACACAAAATAATTTGGATTTTTATGAATTAGACCTGCAAAACTTTCACCAATATTACCGCCCATCTCAACATTCAGTTGTGCTTGTTGCAATATGTAATGAGTCATCATTGTTGTGGTTGTTTTCCCATTACTTCCAGTAACTCCAATGATATTTGCATCTGTAAATTGAGCTGCAAATTCAATTTCAGAGACCACCTGAATTCCTTGCTCAACAAGTGCTTTTACGATAGGCACTTGCTCAGAAATTCCAGGACTTTTCATTACAACATCAGCATTTAAAATTTTTGATGGCGTATGCATTTCTTCTTCCCATTCAATCTCATTATGTATAAGAACGTCCTTGTATTCTTCTTTTAGTTTTCCATAGTCTGAAACAAATACTTCAAACCCTTTTTCTTTCCCCAACAGTGCTGTACCCACACCACTTTCTCCACCACCAAGTACAACCAATCGTTTCATTTATCTAATTTTTAGGGTGACGATTGTGAGGATGGCTAGAAGTATTCCAACAATCCAAAATCGAGTCACAATTTTACTTTCGTGATAACCTAATTTTTGATAATGATGGTGCAATGGCGACATTTTGAAAATGCGACGACCTGCACCAAATTTTTTCTTTGTATACTTGAAATAACCGACTTGCAGCACTACGGATAAATTTTCAATCAGGAAAATTCCACATAGCAATGGAATTAACCATTCTTTGCGTACCGCTATTGCAATTACTGCTATAATTCCTCCAATTGTCAAACTACCTGTATCTCCCATAAAAACCTGTGCCGGGAAGGTATTGTACCATAAAAATCCTATTAATGCACCCACAAAAGCGGCAATGTAAATCGTGATTTCTTCGACACGTGGGATATACATAATGTTCAAATAATCAGAAAAAATAATATTACCCGAAACCCATGCAAAAATCCCCAATGTGAGTACTATTATTGCCGATGTCCCCGCTGCTAAACCATCAATTCCATCTGTTAAATTTGCGCCATTTGACACCGCAGTAATGATAAAAATCACTGCAAAAACAAATACAATCCACGCGTATTTATCTAAACTTGGATGGATCCATGTAATTAAATCTGCATAATCAAATTCATTGGCCTTTACAAAAGGAATGGTTGTTTTGGTTGATTTTGTTTCTAGATAAAATTGCTTCGAAGTCCCTTGCTCAACACTAATAGTTGCACGATTTTGTACTGGAATTTGTTCTTTTATAGTCACTTCTGAATGGAAAAATAAAGTCAATCCAACAATAATTCCAAGACCAACTTGACCTATAACCTTAAACCTTCCTTTTAATCCTTCTTTATCATTTTTAAATTTTTTGATATAATCGTCTGTAAAACCAATAGCCCCCATCCAAAGGGTTGTAACGAGTAGCAAAATGATGTAAATATTGTCTAATTTTGCCACTAAAAGTACAGGTACAAGTGTCGCCAAAATGATAATCAGCCCCCCCATAGTTGGTGTTCCTGCTTTTTCTTTTTGACCATCTAAACCTAAATCTCGAATCGTTTCTCCAACTTGTTTTCTTTGAAGAATAGTGATGATTTTTTTACCAAAAATTGTAGAAATTGAGAGTGATAAAATAATAGCTAAAGCTGCCCTAAACGTTAAGAAACCAAAGAGAGAAGCCCCTGGAAATTGGTATTCTTTTTCTAAATATTCAAACAAATAGTACAGCATATTATTTTTGTAATTGATTTAAACATTCCATTGCCACTTCATAATCATTGAATTCTGAGCGCACTCCATTAATTTCCTGATATGTTTCATGTCCTTTGCCAGCAACAAGAATAATATCATTTGTATTTGCCAACTGACAAGCTGCTTTTATGGCTTGTTTACGATTTGTAATCGCCATTACTTTCATAAAATTTTGTGGTTCCACGCCTTTTTCCATCTCAGAAATTATACTTTCTGGGTTTTCAGATCTTGGGTTATCACTTGTGAAAATGACTTTAGAACTCAATGCGGAAGCGATATGCCCCATCTTTGGACGCTTTGTTTTATCGCGATCTCCACCGCATCCAACAACTGAAATCAAAAGTTCATTCTTTGTGCGAATGTCATTGATAGTATGGAGTACATTCTTAAGAGCATCTGGCGTATGTGCATAATCCACTACAACTGTTATATTGTTTGTTGTTACAAAATATTCAAAGCGACCACTGACATTTTCAAGAGTGCTCATTAGACGTAAAAGCTCATCTTTTTCTAGACCCAAAATATCAGCACAAGCAAATACTGCGGTAAGATTGTAAGCATTAAAACTTCCTATCAATTTGACCCAAATTTCATTATCATTAATTTTTAATAACAATCCTTTAAAATGGTTTTCAAGAATTTGTGCACGATAATCTGCATAACTTTTCAAAGCATAGTTGTAGGTCTTTGCTTTGGTATTTTGTAGCATAATTTGACCATTTTTGTCATCCACATTTGTAAGCGCAAAAGCAGTTTTAGGAAGGCCATCAAAAAATGATTTTTTCACATCGCGATACTCAGCGAAAGAAGAATGATAATCGAGATGGTCGTGTGAAAGATTGGTGAAAACTCCTCCTTCAAAAGTCAGTCCAGCTGAGCGGTGTTGGTGGATGCCGTGTGAACTCACTTCCATAAAACAAAATTCTACACCAGTAGCATTCATTTGTTTCAGGTAAGAATTTATCACTAAAGAATCTGGTGTAGTATGAGACGTTGAAAAGCTAGTGTCTCCAACCATAATTTTTACGGTAGAAATTAAACCAACCTTGTATCCTGCCGCTTTAAACAAGTTATACAACAAGGAAGCAACTGTTGTTTTACCATTGGTTCCTGTTATGCCAATTAATTTTAGATTTTCAGATGGATGCTGATAAAAATTAGCAGCCATAAAGGCTAAAGCCAAAGATGAAGATTCAACTTCAACATAAGTAATATTATTTTTTTTATTTTTTGGTGTTACTTCTGAAACTATAACAGATGCCCCGTTTTCAATAGCCTTTTCTATAAACAAATGTCCATCAGAATGCATACCTTTTATGGCTACAAACACATCATTCTTATCAACTTTTCGAGAATCGTATTGAATAGAATTTATACAAATATCTGTAGTTCCTTGCACAGACTGCAAAGCAACATTATAGAGTATGTCTTTTAATATCTTCACGATAATTCTAGTATTACAGTTGTTTTTGGCACTACTCTTTCGCCTCTATTAATAGATTGTTTTTTTACTTTTCCTTGCCCAACAATTTTTACCTGAAGCCCCATGTTTTCTAGGATAGCAATAGCATCCATTGCTGGTAATCCTTTGAGGTTTGGCATTACCGTTTTATATTTTTCTGATATCGAAAAGTAATCTTGATACTGCTCTTCTACAGTCATTGACTTTTGATTGATGTTATCAATGACATCCAATACTGGAGCACTTGTATATATTTTTTGAGCAATTTTTTTAAATACTGGACCTGAAACATCAGCACCATAATAACCAACTTTTTTATCTGGCTCATGAATCACAACAATGCATGAATACTTTGGATTTTCGGCTGGAAAATATCCAGAAAAAGTAGAAATGTAATTTAATAGCTCTTTGTTTCTATAATCTTTTTGACAGGTTCCAGTTTTTCCTGCCATTGAAAAATTTTCAGCATACAAACCATGACCTGTACCATGCTCCTTTTCAACAACATTTTGAAGTAGTTTTTGAAGTTTCTGTACCGTTTCTTTAGAGCATATTTGAGGGTTAATCACCTTTGTCTCAAATGTTTTTATAGTTTTATCAATTGTTCTTATTTCTTCGATAAAACGAGGCTGAACCATTTCTCCATCGTTGGCAATTGCATTATAAAATGTAAGAGTTTGAAGCGGCGTAAAAGACACCCCATAACCATAGGCCATCCACTGAAGTGCAATACCACTCCAACGGTTATTTTTTATTCTAGGGTCTGGAATAATTGCTTTGCCTTCTCCAACGATTGGAAGTCCGAGAGAGTCGTTAAGATTCATGCTATTCAATCCATCAATAAACTTGGAAGGATTTTCTTTATATGCATCATTTATAACACTCACTATTCCAGTATTTGAAGACACCTCAAAAGCCTCAGCTACAGATATTTTACCGTACCCTCCTTTTTTAGAATCTCTTACTTTTTTACCATAAAAAGACAATACTCCATTTTTGGTGTCAACTATTGTGGTTGTATCTATTTTTTGGTCTTCAAGCGCTACCGCCAATGCCATTAACTTAAATGTAGAACCTGGTTCATGTGATTCCCCAACCGCATAATTTAATCGTTCATAGTATTTCCCTTCAGCATTTCTTCCAAGATTTGAAATCGCCCTTATAGCACCTGTTTTTGTTTCCATTACAACCACAGACCCATGATCTGCATTGTACTTTTCTAGTTGCTCCAAAAGCGCATGATGTGCAATATCTTGAATATTCACGTCTATGGTAGTATACACATCATAGCCGTCTTGAGGTTCCGTTTGATTAAAATCATCAATAGGTTTCCACTGCCCTTTTCCAATACTCTGTTTAAGGCGTTTTCCATCAACACCACGTAAATATTTCTCCCCAAAAGCACCATCTATTCCTACACGAGTCACAAATCCATTATCATCAATTCTTTCATAGCCAACAGAACGTTGAGCAATAGCCCCTAGAGGATAATCTCTCTTTGTTGTCTGCTCAACAATTAACCCCCCTTTAAATGCTCCTAGATTTAACAACGGAAAGGATCTAAAACGTAAATAATCCGAATAATCAATATTTCGAGCCAATAAAAAATATCTGTTTTTGTTTTGTCGAGCTTCACGAATGCGCTTTTGCAACTCCAAAGACGGTGAACCATTAAACACAGAAATTGAATCACATAATGCTTGTATATTGGATTGAAAATTACGCTCCGATGAAGTCACCAAGTCAATTCTAATATCATATTTTGGTACTGATGTGGCCAGCAAACTCCCATCAACCGAATATACATTTCCTCTATTGGCAGGTATGATAACATTTTTGATACTACGCTTTTCTGCTAATGATCTATAGGCCTCCCCTTGTACAAATTGAATTTTAGATAATTTAAAAACAACCAAGAAAGCAAAAATGAACATACACCCCGAAATGAAGTATAATTTGTTTAATATGTTCGTTTCTTTTTCAGACATTTATTTATTTTGTTTTTGAGGCAATTAAAATTTTAACTGGTGGTGTTTGAGAAGGACCTATTCCATTGTCTTTAAGGCGACCACGAACCACAGATTCCAATCTTAACTCCATTAAATCAGAGCGCGTATTGACATATATTGAACGCAAGGATTTTACGTCTTCATTTAATTTTGCAATATGATGTACTTTACGATCTGCGCTGTGTGAGCTTGCGATCATCATAATAGCCAACGAAGAAAAAAACAAAATCAAACGCCATTTTTTATAAGCACCATCGCTTACTAAAAAAGTCCCTTTTAATATGTTATACATTACATTTTTCATATGATAACTATAGTTTTTGTGCGATTCTCAATTTTGCACTTCTAGCTCTATTATTCTCCTTTATTTCTTTTGGATTAGGAACAATCAACTTTCCAACTTTTTTGAACGGTACTGAGAAATTTCCAAACATATCACGCTCTGGTTCTCCCTCAAACATGCCATTTCTAATGAACCTTTTTACCAAGCGATCTTCCAAAGAGTGATAAGAAATCACACTCAATCTTCCGTCTTGTTTAAGCACCTCTTTGCTATCCATCAAAAATTTTTTTAAAACTTCAAGTTCATTATTAACTTCAATTCTTATCGCTTGATAGATTTGAGCTAAAATTTTATTTTGTTTACCTTTTGGTAAATATTTATTCAACAAATTTTTTAATTCAAAAGTTGTTTCAATAGCTTGTTCTGATCTTGCATCAACAATTGTTCTTGCAAGTGCTGGTGCCATTCTCAACTCTCCATATTCCCAAAACAATCGTCTCAATTCTTCTTCTGTATAGGAGTTAATAATCGTTTTTGCAGACACTTTATCATCTTGATTCATTCGCATATCTAGTGGCGCATCAAAACGTATTGAAAATCCACGATCGGGGGCATCAAATTGATGTGATGAGACTCCAAAATCGGCCAAAACACCATCCACTTCAGTAATACCATGAAAGCGCAAAAATCGTTTCATGAACATAAAATTTTCATTGATTAATGCAAATCGCTGATCATCAATACTATTTGAAAGAGCATCTTTATCTTGGTCAAAAGCAAATAACTTTCCTTCTGGACCTAGGTGCTGTAAAATTTTTCGACTGTGACCACCACCGCCAAAAGTTACATCCACATACACCCCATTTTTTTTTATAGCTAAACCAGCTACAGATTCATCAAGCAAAACAGGATTATGATATTCCATCGGCATCATCTTGTCCCATTACCTCTTCTGCCAAGTCTGCAAAATCATTTGCTGCATCGTCTATGGCTTTTTCATACAAATCTTTGTCCCAAATCTCGATGATATTAACTGCCGAAGAAACAACCACCTCTTTGGTGATATTGGCAAATCCAACAAGATCTTTAGGTATAAGAAGGCGCCCAGAAGCGTCTAATTCGATTGGCTTTACACCAGCCGTAAATCTTCTAATGAAGTCATTATTTTTCTTTTTAAACCTGTTGAGCTTATTTACTTTTTGCATCAAGGCCTCCCATTCTTCCATAGGATACAACTCCAAACACGGCTGAAACACAGCACGTTTCAAAACAAAGCCACTTCCCATAGACGAAGCTAACTGCTTTTTTAAAGCAACAGGAAGCAATAAACGACCTTTCGCATCAGCCTTGCATTCGTATGTTCCTATGAGTGTTTTCAATTTTATGGTTTTGTCTATTTCAAAATTATAAAATAATTCCCACTTTTTACCACTTTTTACCACTTTGTTAATAAATTTCTATCAAATGCAAAATAGCTCGATAAAATGCATTAGCTTTATTGTTTAATAGACTGATAATCAATAAATTAAATAAAAAGGGTGAAAATTAACATTTCAATGTTAATAAGGTGTTTTTAGGATGTTTTCTACTATTTTGTAGTAAAAAAAAGAGCAATTTGACTATTGAATTAAGAATGAAATTTCGAGGTCTATATTGAATAAAATTGTTTAGATTTGCCAATAAGACCAGTTTTTCGAATAATAATATGAAGTACGAGTTAAAGATGGAGGGTAAATTCAATTATACTGAGATTGGAGATGGACGACCTATCATCATTCTTCATGGCTTGATGGGTGGACTAAGTAACTTTGATGGTGTTATTAACTATTTTAGTAAAAATGGCTATAAATTGGTTTTACCAGAATTACCTGTTTATACCCTTAAACTTCTAAATACTAATGTGAAAAATTTTGCACTTCACCTGAAAGACTTTATTGATTTTAAGGGGTACGAAGAGGTTATCTTACTTGGCAATTCACTTGGTGGGCATATTGGGCTTTATTACACTAATCTTTTTCCAGAAAAAGTTGCTGGATTAGTGATCACTGGAAGTTCTGGACTTTACGAAAGTGCAATGGGAGGTGGATACACAAAAAGAAGTGATTATAATGTTATTAAAGCCAAAGCAGAAGAAGTTTTTTATGACCCTGCTGTAGCCACTAAAGAAATTGTAGACGATGTTTATGAAACTGTAAACGACAGAAATAAACTTGTAAAAACCTTAGCCATTGCCAAAAGTGCGATTCGTCACAACATGGCTAAAGATTTACCAAATATGAATACGCCAACATGTATTATTTGGGGGGAAAATGACATTGTAACCCCTCCAAATGTTGCTGATGAATTTCATGAACTTCTCCCCGATTCAAACTTATATTGGATAGACAAATGTGGTCATGCTGCTATGATGGAGCATCCCGATAAATTCAACGAGATTTTATCCAGTTGGTTTGAAATGAGAGGGCTATAACATCTTAGTTATGCATATAAAAACCGCAACATTTGTCGTTAGCAATCAAGACGTTTCTAAATGTCCGGAAAATAATTTCCCTGAATATGCCTTTATTGGAAGAAGTAATGTTGGAAAATCTTCCCTTATAAACATGCTCACCAACCAAAAAAAATTAGCCAAAACATCTGGAAGACCAGGAAAAACACAACTCATCAACCATTTTCTTATCAATGAGCAATGGTACTTGGTAGATTTGCCTGGATATGGCTACGCCAGAGTTTCTAAATCGAGTAAAAAAACGTTTCAAAAATTTATAACTTCATATTTTCAACAAAGAAAACAGCTGGTTTCTGCTTTTGTTCTTGTTGATATTCGCCATGAGCCACAACAAATTGATTTAAATTTTATGCAATGGCTTGGCGAACACCAAATTCCATTCAGTATAATTTTTACAAAATCGGATAAACTAAAACCAAAGGCAATCGAACGAAACATACTGCATTACCAGAGTGTTCTAAGAGAAAATTGGGAAGAATTACCTCAACATTTTATAACCTCTTCTACAAAATTTGAGGGCAAAGAAGAACTTCTCAATTATATTGATTCCATAAATTTATCTTTAAAAAACACAAAACCTCAATTTGATTAAAATTTGATCTTTTCTAGTTAGATTTTTTTACTTTAGCAATAAGATTACACCACATGAATTATCTTCAAAATATTGGAACTTATTTCCTAATGATTGCTGAAATGTTTCGAAAACCTACGAAACGATCGGTGATGACGAAGTTAATTTTAAAGGAAATAGAAGATTTAGTGATTGATTCACTTGGTATTGTAGCTTTTATCTCCTTTTTTGTTGGAGGTGTAATTACGATTCAAACTGCATTAAATATTACTAATCCATTGATTCCTAAATACTTAGTTGGATTTGCAACAAGACAATCCATCATTCTTGAATTTGCACCAACTTTTATTTCGATTATTATGGCAGGAAAAGTAGGGTCATTTATTACATCTAGTATTGGAACAATGCGAGTTACAGAGCAAATTGATGCCCTTGAGGTGATGGGTGTAAATTCTATAAATTATCTTGTTTTTCCGAAAACAGTGGCAATGATGCTATATCCGTTTGTGATTTCAATTGCAATGTTTCTTGGAATAATTGGAGGAATGGCCGCATGTGTTTATGGTGGATTCTCTACATTAGAAGACTATATTAGAGGAGTTCAATTGGATTTTATTCCTTTTCATATGCTTTATGCGTTTATAAAAACTTTAGTTTTTGCATTTATACTGGCTACCATTCCCTCTTTTTATGGGTATTATATGAAAGGTGGAGCACTAGAAGTTGGTAAAGCAAGTACTGTTGCATTTGTGTGGACAAGTGTGGTTATTATTCTTCTCAATTATATTTTAACTCAAATGTTACTTAGCTAATGATACGCGTTACAGAACTTCATAAATCATTCGGAGACATAAAAATTCTGAAAGGAATTTCTACCACATTTGAGCAAGGTAAAACCAACCTCGTTATTGGTCAGAGTGGTTCTGGAAAAACTGTATTTCTTAAATGCTTATTAGGACTTTTTGATTACAACAGTGGCAGTATTGACTATGATAATCAAAAGTTTGCAGATTTATCAGATGATGAAAAACGAAATCTTCGATCCAAAATTGGAATGGTATTTCAAGGAAGTGCATTGTTTGATTCGATGACTATTGAAGAAAATGTAATGTTTCCATTAAGAATGTTTACCAATCAGAGTGAGAGCGAAATGCGAGAGCGCGCCAATATTGTACTACAACGTGTAAATCTTGATAACGCTCAAAAGAAAATGCCAAGTGAGGCCTCTGGAGGAATGCAAAAACGAGTAGCTATTGCAAGAGCTATTGTAAATAATCCAAAATATTTATTTTGTGATGAACCCAATTCTGGACTCGATCCAAAAACTGCTATAGTTATTGATAATTTAATTCATGAAATTACTAAAGAATACAATATAGTAACCGTTATAAACTCACACGATATGAATTCTGTGATGGAAATCGGTGAAAAAATTATATTCTTAAAAGATGGTGAAAAAGCCTGGGAAGGCAGTAAAGACACCATTTTTAGAACAGATAATGAAGCGGTTTCAAACTTTGTCTATTCTTCAAACTTATTTAAAAAAGTTAGAGAAATGTATCTAAAAGGGTAGCTTTCTAATGTGTTAGCACCTCTACGCGTTGCTCTTGTAACTCTTGCTCCAACCAATTTTTTAAATCGGTACTTTTTTGAAGACGTAAACTATCTTCTAAAGATAAATTCCAACGTATTTTTGCCACCAAAACAGTGTCTGCTGATCTAAAGTTTGTAGAGTTTAACATCTTAGAAAAACCAAAAGATTCCAAATCAGAAAATTGAATTTTTGCATCTTTAGCCAAATTGATAAAATCAACAGTATTTGTTTTATTTTTTGATAAGGCCGCTAATTTTAGACTATCAATAGTGAAGTTCAAACTTTCAATTTGTTGATCACGCTGATCAATTTTATCAAGTGCAAGATCATAAAGCTCGAGAATTTTATCAGTGCTACGGTTGGTATTGCCATTTATAATTAACTTAAAATCCTTTAAATATTCATAGCCTCTAAGTTCATTCATCAAATCAGATTTTGTAGCAGCATTTATATCACCATTGAAGTTTAGGGTAACCGTTTTTTCTTTTGTATTTAATTTTTCACGCTGTAGCCATAAACTTTGATTATTATTGATTTCATTTTCTAGATAATTCTTGTAATCAAACTTATATTGAGATTCTTTAAGAACGTCATAAAAAGTCCAACCTGCGGGAAGCATTACAGCAAAAGCTAAAACACCAGCTATCCTTGCAATGTTTTTTCTACGTTGAGAGTTGGCATAGTGCAACATTGGAAAACGCAATACTTTCAAGACAATAAAAGTTGCTAAAGCTATAAATATTGTATTGATTGCAAACAAATACATAGCTCCAATAAAATAATCCCATTTCCCTTGAGATAGCCCATAGCCTGCTGTACAAAGTGGTGGCATCAATGCTGTTGCAATGGCCACACCAAAGATTACCGAAGCAATTGTACCTTTTTTTGTACGCGCAATAATGAGTGCCAAACCTCCAAAAAATGCAATAAGAACGTCCCTAATATCGGGTCTTACACGTCCTAGTAACTCTGAAGTGTCTTGATTTAGGGGGAAGAAATAAAAGAATAAAAAAGCGGTTAACAAACTCAAAATCAGCATTGTAAGAAGATTTACGAGTGACTTTCTAAGTGTATCAATATCGTTAAGTGCGATAGACATACCAACACCAAGAATGGGACCCATAAGCGGGGAAATAAGCATCGCCCCAATGACAACGGCAGTAGAGTTTGCATTAAGTCCAACGGAAGCTACAAAAATTGAACAAATAAGAATCCAT
>CBFHNG010000036.1:0-18560 GCA_965657165.1 Flavobacteriaceae bacterium | reverse complement strand
CATTTGGCAATATAATTTGTGTAAAAATTATTATTCACATTATTTTCGTATTCATTTGGACCTGTTACTCCAAGCATAACAAATTTCTTTTTTTGTTCTGAAAAATTAAATCGCTGATACCAGAAACGGGTGATGGCGATCAAAACAAAAATTCCTTTTGAATATGTATAGGATTTATCAGCAGTGTAACGTTGATAATTATAAATAGCAAAAGCAATGGCGCCATTTCTATGAATTTCTTCAAAAGTAATTTCCCATTCATTATGACATTCTTCGCCATTCATAGTCACCATAGGGTACAAGGCTGCGCCGGAATTAAATCCTAATTTTTCTGCATTTTCAATAGCTTTTTCCAAGTGATGGAAACGATATTCTAGCAAACTTTTTGCAACATTTTGAGATTTTGTAGCCATGTAGAATGGTAGACAATATGCTTCTGTGTCCCAATAGGTACTCCCACCATATTTCTCACCGGTAAATCCTTTAGGGCCAATATTTAGTAGGGGGTCAGTTCCCAGGTAAGTTTGATTGAGTTGGAAAATATTAAAGCGAATTGCTTGTTGCGCCTTAACATCACCTTCGATAGTAATATCGGCCATTTGCCATATTTTGGCCCACGCTTGAATTTGCTCCTCTAACAATGTATCAAATCCTTTCTTTGAAGCCATTTGAATTGCAGTGGCTGCAGATTGTAGTACATCATCATTTTTGCGATCTGAAATATAGCCTCCAATTTTTTCTATTGAAAAAGTTGACCCTTGATCAACATGCATCAAATATGTGTGTCCAATTCTTGAATTGGTCTTTTGTTCAGACAATGAAATTGCTACAGGCTTTCCATTTAAAGCACATTGATGGTGCATAAAAGTACAGGTCTTAAACCTAGTTTTCATGGTTTCTGCTTCAATAAAGGCATTAGAATTTTCAGAAGAAATTGATAAAATATCCCAAAATTCATCATCCCAGTTTTTATCTTGATTTGTGATATTGCCATCCAAAAAAGGTTCAAAACTAATTTCAGCTGAACAATTAAGTGGGGTAACTTGATATCGTATAGCACCAATTTCGTCTTGAGCAAGACTTAAAAATCGTAAACTTTTTATAGAAACTTGAACATCATTGCTAAGAGTTGCTATAAACGATCGAGAAAGCCAACCTTCTCTCATATTCAATTCGCGCCTAAAGTCAGATATTAATTTACAGGTATTTAAATCTAATGCGACATCATTGATCACTACATTGATGCCAATCCAGTTTGGTGCATTTAGAACTTTAGCAAAATATTCTGGATAACCGTTTTTCCACCAACCTACTCTTGTTTTATCAGGATAATATACTCCAGCAATGTAGCTTCCTTGAAAGGTGTTACCTGTATAAGTTTCTTCAAAATTGGCTCGTTGCCCCATAGCACCGTTGCCTAAACTAAAAATACTTTCAGAAGCTTCAACATTTTTTGGAATAAACCCCTTTTCAATAATGGACCATGAGTCAGGAATTATATAATCTTGGTTCATTTTACTATTTTTTAATTAATTGCTCCAAAAAGTCATTACTCATAACTTTAAAGTTTTGAAAATTATATTGTGCTTCGTGCAAAATTTTTGGGTCTCCAATACCAATACTGATCATTCCTGCCGCATTTGCTGCTTTAATACCTGCTACAGAATCTTCAAAGACAATACAGTTTTTTGTTTTAGATTTTGTTTGCTGTGCAGCTCTTAAAAACACTTCAGGATTTGGCTTGGCTTTTGAGACATCATTTCCATCAACAATAGCATCAAAAAGACCTCTAATTTTAACCTTATCTAGAATTGGTCTAGCATTTTTACTAGCTGATCCTAATGTAATGAATTGCTCTTTGTTTATTAAATATTTCAAGACTCTGTCAACATCTGGTAAAAGCTCCGATGTATTCATGCCTGAAATGTATTCAATATAGTTGGCATTCTTTTGATTCATTTTGTTTTGAAATTCAATAGGATCTAAAGTGCGTCCTGCCCATTTCAAAATTTTTTTTAAGGAATCAACACGACTAACGCCTTTTAGTTGTTCATTTTGTTCAATAGAAAAATCAATCCCAAGTTCTTTTGCCAAAGACTTCCACGCCTGATAATGATACTTTGCAGTATCTACAATAACACCGTCTAAATCAAAAATGAAGCACTTTCTTTTCATAATTATTTGGATTGATATCGTATTGCAGAAGGATTAGTAATCAACAAATTTGTTAATGCAGCAATAAGCAGACTGATTCCTGCGATTAACATACTGTTTATGGCCTCTGGACCTATAAGATTTGATAATTGATTAATTGCACCCAGGGCTGCTGCAATTTGTGGAATTACAATAAACATATTGAAAATTCCCATAAATACTCCCATTTTATTTGAATCTACAGCACTAGAAAGCATGGCATAAGGCATTGATAATATACTGCCCCAAGAAAAACCAATTAAAATGAAACAATATTTTAGCTGTTGGGGAGTCGCCACATACATTAACAAAAACCCAATCCCTCCCAAAGCAAGGGAACCCATGTGTACATATTTACGGTTAATGGTTCGTTTGGAGGTATACAATGTTAAAAGCAAGGCAAAAGCCATTGATGAAAGGCCATAAACCCCCATGGCAGAACCTACGGCATTTGATGATTCTTGAAACGCTGTATTGACGATATCAAATTCGGCTTTTCCGATTTCGGTTGAAAGGTCATATTGTGCTTCTATTGGCGCAGGTGTTTTAAATACATGTTCGGTGAGTGCAGGATTTGCCATACTCCACATGGTAAAAAACGCAAACCACGAAAAAAATTGTACAACACCAAGTTTTTTCATTGTCGTTGGCATTTGACCAATGTTTTCAATTATGTCTGGAATGAATCTATTTTTTTGCGCACGTTCTTTTTCAAAAGCTTCCATGTCTTCTGGTGGATACTCAGATGTGGTCATAATAGTATACAACACACTTGCAAAAAACACAAATGCACCAATAGCAAATGCCACTTTAACAGACATTGGCACCACTCCAGAGGGCGCAGAATTACTAACGCCTAGTTGTGAAACCATCCAAGGCAGATTACTTGCAATCCATGTTCCTATTCCTATAATTAGCGTTTGAACTACAAAGCCATAAGAACGCTGTGATTCTGGTAATTTATCTGCGACTAACGCACGAAATGGCTCCATTGAAATATTTATAGAGGCGTCCAAAATCCACAAAAATCCAACAGCCATCCAAAGCATTGGAGAATGAGGAACAAAAAAGAGAACTAAGGAACTTAAAACGGCACCAATTAAAAAATATGGTTTTCTTCGTCCAAGCTTCGGGTGCCAGGTTCTATCGCTCCAATATCCAATAATGGGTTGAACAATAAGGCCTGTTAGTGGTGCAGCAATCCAAAGCATTGGAATGTCTGCTTTGTCAGCACCCAAAGTTTGAAATATACGAGACATAAAACCTCCTTGCAACGCAAAACCAAATTGTATACCTAAAAATCCAAAACTCATGTTCCAGATATCCCAGAACCCAAGCAATTGCTTTTTCATAATAGTATAATTTAATTATTAATACTATTTTGATAATCAGCAAATGTGTTTATCAAAACTTAAAAGTGAAAAGTAGAGTTATAAGCTTTGATCCGACAAACATAGAAATAATTTTTTTTTGTACCAAATTATTTTGTAGAACCTCTTTGAATTAAATTGGTTGAAATGACAACGGTTTTTGTAGGCTCTTTTGGCAAATCATTAACGCGTTCGTCAATGCGTTGAATAAGTAATTCTGCAGCTTTTGAACCCATAGATTCTCCGTGTTGACTTATTGTTGACAACGTTGGTGTGGCATGTTTTGAAAGCATTCCATCTGTAAAACCAATGACTTGGAGATCGTTGGGGATTTCATACCCCATTTCTTTAGCAACTTTCATTGCAACAACAGCATAGAGCTCATTTACAGCAAAAATTCCGTTTACATCTGGATGAATGACTAGCAATTCTCTCACTTGTTTTTCCAAAACATCAAGGTGATCATCTTCATATAGAAGTTCATCGTCAATTTTTAAAATCAAATCAGGAATTGGATTTATTCCATGTTTTTTTAATGCTTCCAAATAGCCTTTAGTTCGCAGTCTTCCCACACTTACATAGTCCTTAGTTGTTAATATTGCTATTTTTGTAGCTCCTTTATTTATTAGTGTATCTACGGCTATTTCCGCTCCTTTGGTATCATCCACAGTAACTTTATCACAAGGGATTTCAGCGACAACGCGATCAAACATCACTAAAGGGATGTCTTCGTTTAATGTCTCAGTATAATGCTGATAGTCCTGGCGTTGCATCGTCTCTCTAGCCATTGATATAATAAATCCGTCTATACTACCGTTTGCCAACATTTCCATATTGATAACTTCGTTAGAAAAAGACTCATTAGACAAACCAACAATGACGTTGTAGCCTTTGGAATTGGCGTATTTTTCTATACCCTTTATAACTTTTGTGAAAAAGTGATGTACAATATCAGGGATTATAATTCCTATTGTTTTTGTCTTTTTATTCTTTAGGCTTAATGCAATATTATTTGGTCTATAGTTCAATAATTTAGCAAATGCCTTAACTCTGTCAATGGTGTCCTGACTTATTTCTGGACTATTCTTTAGTGCTTTTGAAACTGTTGAAATGGAAACATCCAACTCTCTAGCTAGTTGTTTCAAGGTAGTTCTCTTTTTCATGACTCATGGACTTTTAAAAATTGCTTTAAAACATGCTTCATTAGCAAAAATAGCAATAATGAAACCTATTTTTTATGTTTTTTATATAATTCGAACTATTTTTTGAAGATAATTCAAAAACTTATCAACACGAAAACGTTGTAGTAATGTTATAGAATTGTTAAATAATTCCCAAAGATATACTTTAGCCATGAAAAGTAGAATTATAAGTTAAAACCTAAAATTAGTCTTAACTAACAAACATTTTATGAAAACAAAAATTAAAAGCTTCTTATTTTTGCTCTTGGTGCCCATCTTATGCTTTGGGCAATCAAGTGTTAAAGGTACTGTAAGCGAAGAAGACAGTGGGCTACCACTTCCAGGTGTAAATGTACTTATAAAAGGCACTAACACTGGAACAACAACAGATTTTGATGGGAATTATCAAATTTCTGCCAAAACTGGCGATGTACTTGTTTTTTCTTATGTAGGATTTTCTACACAAGAAATTTCCCTTAATGGAGAAAGTACTCTAAATGTGCAATTGGCAGAAGATGCTTCGGCATTGGATGAGGTTGTTTTAATTGGATATGGTAGTGTAAAAAAAGATGATTTAACTGGAGCTGCAGATTTAATTACTTCAGAAGATTTTAACCAAGGCCCTTTAGTTTCTGCACAACAATTGATTAGTGGAAAAATTGCAGGGGTTTCTGTAACTTCCGGTAGTGGTGCCCCAGGTGAAGGTCAGGTTATTCGTATTCGTGGTAATGGATCTTTGAGTTTATCAAGCAACCCTCTTTATGTTGTTGATGGAATTCCTTTAAATGACGGCGGTGTTGGAGGCTCAAGAAATCCATTAAACCTAATCAATCCAAATGATATTGAAAGCATGGTAGTATTAAAAGATGCTTCTGCAACTGCAATTTATGGATCACGAGGAGCCAATGGTGTCATAATTATTTCGACAAAGTCTGGTAAGTCTGGAGATTTTAAATTTAATTTTAATGCGTCAACAACATCTCATAACCCCTTGAATCAAGTGGACGTTATGAACTCAGATCAATTTAGAGAAACAGTAATTAACACAGGTGACTCAAATGCAATTGGTTTATTAGGAACTAGTAACACAGACTGGCAAGACGAAGTCTATGATTCTGCCATGGGGCGTGATTTTTCGTTAAGTGCTACAGGTGAATTGGCCAACATACCTCTACGACTTTCTCTTGGGTACTCTGACCATGATGGTATTTTAAAAGGAGATAACTTTGATCGAAAAACAGCTTCTATCAATTTTAAACCAGAGGCTTTTGGTGGTGATTTGAAAATGAGCTTTAACGCGCTTTACTCAAATACAAATAATACTTTTGCAAATAGAGGTGCCATTGGAAATGCTATTTCCTATGATCCAACGCAAAGTGTATTTGATTCAACATCTCCCTATGGGGGTTATCATTCTTGGATTGATCCTGCAACTGGTAGTCAATATAATCTTGCCCCAACAAACCCTGTTGCATTACTCGATTTGACTGACGATACGTCAGAAATAAATAGAATTGTTTCTAATATAAAGTTTGATTATTCTTTTCCATTTGTAGACGGCTTAACTGCCACTGTTAAGCTAGGTATCGATCAAACTGATGGCAGTGGTGGGACTATGACTTCAGCAGACATGCCCACATCCGATCCAACCTTTGACGGAGCATTAAGTCGCTATGATAATGAAGTAACAAACTCTTTGTTTGATGCATATTTGACATATGAAACATCATTTAATGAAGTTCATAATTTAACTGCTGTTGTTGGTCACTCATATCAATCATTTGAGTTCTACAACTACAGCTACGATAGCGAAGCTGAGGAAGATGGAAATGATTTTGAATTTATTGATAAATCCAAAAATGTATTACTTTCTTATTTTGGACGCTTGAACTATGATTATAATGGTAAGTACTTGCTAACAGCAACCTTAAGAGCTGATGCATCTTCTAAACTAAATCCTAACGATCGCTGGGGCTATTTTCCATCTATAGCTGCCGCATGGAATATTCACAAAGAAGACTTTATGGGAAGTACTTTCTTTGATGAACTGAAACTTCGTGTTGGATATGGTGAAGTTGGTAATGTAAATGGATTAGGAGATTATAGATTCCTTACGCGTTATACGGGAAGTACCTCAACAGCAAATTATCAGTTTGGAAATTCATTTTACCAAACTTATAGACCAGAACCTCTAAACGAAGAACTACGTTGGGAAATTGGGCGTACTACAAATTTTGGTGTAGATTTTTCAGTTCTAGACAATCGTCTTTCAGGGTCTTTAAATTATTATGTTAGAGAAACTAAAGATTTAATTGCATTTTCTTCGGTTGATCCATTTACAAACTTTGGTAATAGAGTCGATAAAAATATTGGGGATATGGAAAACAAAGGGGTGGAAATTATGTTAAATGCAACACCGGTTATTTCGGATAATTTCGAATGGTCAATCGGTTACAATATTGCTTTTAATGACAATACAATTACTAACTTACCTTTTGATCAACCAACAGGTGGTATTAGTGGAGGTGTAGGTAACAATGTACAACTACACACTCAAGGACAGGTACCAAACAGTTTCTTTGTATTACAGCAAGTTTATGATGCTGATGGTAATCCAATCGAAGGAGCCTATGTTGATAGAAATGGAGACAATATAATTAATGACAATGATAAGTTTTTTTACAAGTCACCATTTGCTGATATTACCATGGGGCTAAACACAAATATTAATTTTAAGAACTGGGATTTTGCCATGGTTACTAGAGCTAGTTTAGGAAACTATGCATACGACAACGTTGCGTCTAGTACTGCTTACCAAAGAAGAGCTACTGAAAATAGCATCCTAACAAACCTTCACTCAGACTACCTAGATACAGGGTTTGTAAACATAACAGAAAACAACCTGTTAAGTTCTCACTATGTTAAAGAAGCATCGTTCTTTAGAATAGACAATATTGCTATTGGATACACATTTGATTTCAATAGTAATACAAGATTTAGAGTTTACGGGTCAATGCAAAACGTATTGACAATAACTGACTATGAAGGATTAGATCCGGAAATTTTTGGAGGAATTGATAACAATTTTTATCCAAGGCCTCAATCTTTTGTGTTCGGTGTAAATATTGACTTTTAATAAAACATAAAAACAATGAGAAAATTAATTTTATTATTAGCGGTCTTTATTGGTATTGTATCTTGTCACGATGACTTGAATCAAACACCAATTGATCCAGATAGTTTCACAGAGGAAAACGTATTTGTTAATGCTGAAGAAGCAAAAGGCGCTTTAGCCAAGTTGTATGCTAGTCTAGCACTTACAGGACAAAATGGGCCAGCTGGCCAACCCGATATTGCAGATATTGATGAAGGATTCTCTCAATTTACCAGAATGCTTTTCAACTTAAACGAATTGACCACAGACCACGCCGTAGTAGGTTGGGGAGACCCAGGACTACCAGATTTGCATGGAATGTATTGGTCATCAAATAATGACTTTACTGAAGCGATGTACAACAGGTTAGCTCAAGAAGTTTCATTCTGTAATTCATTTATTTCGAATGCTTCCAATTTGACAGATGCTGTAGCTGAAACATACATAGCTGAAGCACGTTTTTTAAGAGCATTTGCGTACTATAACTTAATTGATTTGTTTGGAAATGTTCCTTTATCAACTTCAATCTCAACAGATTTACCACAACAAAGCTCAAGAGCTGAATTGTTTAATTTTGTTGAAGATGAGCTTTTAGAAATTAAAGATCAACTATTACCTTCTGGTTCAAATGAATATGGTCGTGTAGATCAAGTGGCCGCATGGGCATTGTTGTCTAAATTGTATTTAAATGCTGAAGTATGGACTGGAACAGCTCGTTATACAGATTGTGTAACCTATTCTAGCGAGGTAATGAATTCCACATATATGATAAATACGAATGACGCCAATGGCAATGGGACTGCTTATGACGAATTGTTCTTGGCGGATAATGATACCAACGGTGCTCAAAATGAGTTTATTTTTACAGCCAATTTTGATGGCCTAAGTTCACAAACCTATGGTGGTACAACTTTCTTGGTCCATGCAGCTATTGGTGGAACCATGCCACCTGGCGATTTTGGAGTCAACGGTGGATGGGGTGGAATAAGAACCACCAAAAATTTGGTTAATAAGTTTCCTGTTGGTAGCGTAGATGTAAACGCACTCAATTCAACGCTTTCTGGTACACTATCAGATTGGGGATTATTAGGTGATGCGACAACCAACGGTTGGAGTGGCCCAGATATGGAAATGTATGAAACGAGCTCAAATGTTTTTGAGTTGTATGCTTCACTTTTAGGAAATCAAATGAAATTTAGATTTAATGAAGATTGGGGACAAAATTATGGTGACAATGGAGCAGATGGCACTTTGGAAGCAGGAGGAGATAATATTTTTATTCCTTCTGATGGCGCCTACCATGTAGTATTAGATCTCAATTCCCTGACTTATACTATTACGGAGGTTCTTCCAGAATCTGATAAACGTGGCATGTTTTATACCGACGGACAAAGTTTAGAAATTGAAAATATCCCACCATTTAACAATGGATATGCAATAACTAAATTTAAAAACATTGATTCCAATGGAAATCAAGGCGTTGATACCTCTGGTAATTTTGTAGACACTGACTTAGCGCTCATTCGTTTAGCTGAAATTTACTTAAACTACGCTGAAGCAACTCTTAGAGGCGGCGGGGGTGACTTAAATTTAGCCACTACCAAAATCAATGAGTTAATTGCAAGAGCATACGGAAGCAATAACAATTCGATATCTTCCTCTGAAATGACACTAGATTTTATTTTAGATGAACGATCAAGAGAGTTGTATTGGGAAGGACAAAGACGAACAGATTTAGTAAGATATGGTTATTTTACATCTGCAAATTACCTATGGCCTTTCAAAGCCAATCAACCTGCAGGTATAGGTACTGATGAGTACAGAAATCTGTTCCCAATACCGCAGTCCTCAATACTAGTAAACCCTAACCTACAACAAAATGAAGGATATAACTAAAATATTTAAAATCATGAATAAATTAAAATTATTAGTCTTATTAATCGTTGGAGCCATAAGTTTTAACTCATGTCTCGATGACGATGCTGATATTACATACGTAGCTTCACCATCTGGGGATTTTATGTTTAGTAATACTTTTCTCGACACGTATGTATTAACCCCAGCAACATCTGGAAATCTGGGAGAGAGATTCACCTGGAACGATGCTGATTTTGATGTTCAAACTAATGTAAATTATGAACTTCAAAAATCTATTGTTGGTGATTTTTCTGATATGGAAATTGTGGGAACAACCTCAAACAATTATTACGACGTTAGCATAGGAGATATGTTGGGATATGCTGCTCAGGCAGGATTGGACAACGATCCAGCCACACCTGCACCTGACAATGGAGATATTGCTTTTAGAGTAAGAGCAACTGTTGGAACAAACGCTGATGTAGAAACCATGAGTAATGTGGTCATGTTGACTCTAATGTTACCTGAGGCCTCAGGTGGCGGTCCAGTATGTGATTTGGAGCAAATATGGCTTGTTGGCGCTGGTGTTCCAGATGCTGGTTGGGGATGGACTTCTCCAGTTAGACTAGGTTGTAATGGTGATAACATCTATTCTGGAAATGTTAATTTTCAAAACAATGGTGGAGCTGATAACAACTTTAGAATGTTTACTTCTGAGGGAGATTGGGCATCAGGTTTAAACTATCCTCACTACGATGGGGAAGGTTATACCATCGATAGTAATTTTGAAGATGCACAAGATGGCGATAATAACTTTGCATTTGTTGGAACATCAGGGTTTTATCACATTGAGATCAATACAGTTGCTAAAACAATAACTTTAAGTGAACCACAATCTATTGGAACTTGCGAATTTGAAATTCTATACCTAGTAGGTGCAGGAGTTCCAGATGCCGGTTGGGGATGGGCTACACCTGTTGAGTTATTCTGCGCTGGCGATGGTGTTTACTACGGGCCTGTAAACCTACAAAATAATGGCGGAGCCGATAATAACTTTAGATTTTTTACATCTGAAGGAGACTGGGCTTCAGGAAGAAACTATCCATGGTATGTAGCTGAAGGCTATACTATAGATAGTAATTTTGAAGACGCTCAAGACGGCGATAATAATTTTGCCTTCATTGGTACCTCTGGAGTGTATAATCTAACATTAGATACCAACACTAAAACAATTACACTAAACTAGATTAATTGTGTTGTTAGAATCAAAAAAAAGGAGTTGATAAATATCTGCTCCTTTTTTTAATTATTGAATTTTATTATAAATTTATGGTATGAAAAAATTATTACTATTCTACTTATTTCCACTCATCGGACTGGCTCAGGTGAGCACTTCACCAAGCACCATTGAAATAAATCAACAAATTACTATAACTGTAGATATTAACAGCACTGCCACCAACTGTAATGGTATGAATAACCCCAACAAAGTATATTTACATTCAGGTGTTGGTACCGACAGTGACGCTTGGGATACATCAGTCGTTGGAAATTGGGGAGAAGATGATGGTGTTGGTGAGATGTCCGATAACGGCGATGGAACTTGGAGTATTACTTTTATTCCTCAATCCTACTACGGTTTAACGGAATCTGAGGCTAGTACAATAACAAAAATGGGGATGGTTTTTCGTTCAGAAGATGGATCTCAAGAACTTAAAGATAACGGCTGTTCAGATTTCTTTTTTAATGTTGGGGCCTTCCAAGTCACATTAATCAACCCCGACTCAAGTGATGTTATTCTTGTTAACTCTGGAAGTCAAACACAGATTTTAGCCCAGAATAATAATGGTATTGCAAATTATGAGCTTTTTATAGATGGAGTTAGTTATCATACTGCATCAAATACAACATTCTATCAAAGTTCTTTTGTAACCAACATAACCGAAAATAAAGCTTGTCAGCTTGTCGTGACTCAAGGCAGTAGTAGTATCACAAAGAACTTTAACATCTTTGTTAACGCCACAATTAGTCAAGCCATACCAAGTGGTCTGGAGCAAGGCATCAATTATAACACGACTGATACCTCAAAAGCAACTTTGGTGGTGGAAGCACCATCTAAGGATTTTGTGTATGTGGTTGGCAGTTTTAATGACTGGACCCCAACAGCTCAATATGCAATGAAAAAAGATCCCAACTCAGATTTATTTTGGTTGGAACTTAGTGGGCTAATACCTGAACAAATCGAATCCTATCAATATTGGGTTTTTGACCAATCAACAATCTCTGGATCACCAAAGTTAGTTAAAACAGCAGACCCCTATTCTACACTTGTATTATCACCTTACGATGATCCCTACATTCCTTCAGCTACTTATCCCAATTTACCCACTTACCCGTCAGGACAAGATAGGGAAGTCACGGTACTTCAAACGGCACAAACACCCTATAATTGGCAAGTTACTGACTTTCAAAAACCATCAAAAGAAGATTTAATTATCTATGAACTTTTAATCAGAGATTTTGACGCTGACCGTAATTTTCAAGACGTGATTGATAAAATAGATTATTTTAAGAATTTAAATATAAATGCCATAGAATTGATGCCTATTATGGAATTTGAAGGCAATGAAAGTTGGGGTTATAATACTTCATTTCATATGGCTTTAGATAAATTTTATGGAACACAAGATAAATTTAAAGAACTTGTTGATGTTTGTCACCAAAATGGTATTGCAGTTATTTTAGACTTAGCTCTCAATCACGCTTTTGGGCGAAACCCACTTGTGAGAATGTGGATGGATGACCCAGACGAAAATGGTTGGGGTGAACCAAGTTCAGAAAATCCATATTTTAATACGGTAGCAACACACAGCTATAGTGTTGGATCAGATTTTGACCATAGCAGCAATCTTACAAAAAACTATACCAAACGTGTAATAAAGCACTGGATTGAAGAATTCAAAATTGATGGTTTTCGTTGGGACCTTACCAAAGGGTTTACTCAACAGTGTACAGCTGGAGACGATAGTTGTACTAACGGTTATCGCTCCGATCGTGTGGCTGTACTCAAAGAGTATGCGGATTATTCTTGGAGTATAGATCCTGATCACTATGTGATTTTTGAACACTTAGGGGGCCAGCAAGAACAAAAAGAATGGGCCGACTACAGAATAAATGAAGGAAAAGGCATCATGCTTTGGGGAAAAATGACCAATCCTTACAACCAATTAACTATGGGCTATGCTAATGATTCAAATTTTAATGGCATGGGGCATAACAGTCAAAATTTCATAGGAAAACGTCTTATTGGTTACGCAGAGAGTCATGATGAAGAGCGAATCATGTATAGAAATTTATTATACGGAGCATCAAGTGGATCATATGATATTACAGACCTTAATACAGCCCTTCAGCGTATGCCTGCCCTGGGTGCAGTGACACTGACCATTCCTGGACCAAAAATGATTTGGCATTTTGGCGAGTTAGGTATGGAAAACTCAATTTACACATGCACAGATGGTGGTGTAAATACACCTAACGATGCAACTCCGGGAGATTGTAAATTGGATACAAAGCCTCAGCCTCAATGGGTTGATAACTGGTTAGGGAATGCGGTTCGGGCTGATATTTACAACACCTGGGCACGCCTCAATGAACTTAAAATCAATGAAGCTGTTTTTGAGGGGGATTACGACATAAATTCAGGGACATTAACCCCAAAAATATATATTTGGGATGAAAACTTGCCTTCAACAAGTTTAAAAAACGTTGTTATTCTTTCAAATTTTGAGTTAACCACCCAAAACATCACTCCAAACTTTCCCTATGCAGGGACATGGTATGATTTAATGGACCCGTCTGGAAATACCTCAATCAATGTGACAAGTACCACTGCACCAATTAGTATTCCTGCCGGAGGATTTAGAATTTACGGAAATCGCCCAGCAGAGACCTTAGATACAACGGAATTATCAGAGGAGAAGATTATTCAAATCTATCCAAATCCTGCAAACACATATTTTAAAATTAATCAACGTTCAACACAAATTAAAATTTATGATATGTTAGGGAAATTAATTCAAACTCATGAAGGGGAATTCAGCTCCGGACAGCGTTTTGACATATCAAAATTAGAGCCTGGGGTTTATCTCATTTCTGTTGGTACTGAAAGAGGTAAAATGACTCGCAAACTTATTAAGTATTAATCAATAAAATAATTCTACCGACTTGGAGTATTTATTTCTGTAAGAATTTCTGTTCTAATCCAGTGCTCGCATAGTTATAAAAGTACGCCAACCTAACAATGCCATTTGAAATTTTGTGGCCTTACTCAAGTCTACCCTGCGTTTAGTTAAACTGGGTAAAAAAAGTTTATTGAGAAGAGCTAAAGTTTTAAAAACTAATTTCATATTTCAAAAATAGAATTTCTTTGTGATAAATCAAGCTAATTTAGTGTCATAACTTATATTTGTCTAAAATACTTGTATGGATATTGTTTTGATGCTTTTAGGATTCGTGCTTCTTGTTATTGGAGGTGAATATTTGGTACGTGCTTCGGTTGGTCTTTCTTTTAAACTCAATATTTCCAAAATGGTAATTGGTCTTACTGTTGTGTCATTTGCAACATCGGTCCCAGAATTATTAGTAAGTTTGAATGCAGCACTGCAAGGCGCCCCTGCAATTGCTATAAATAATGTGATTGGCTCAAACATTGCTAATATCGGACTTGTTTTAGGAATCACTGCGATATGTACTACAATTGAGGTAGATAAATCGTTTTATAAATTCAATTGGCCAGCACTTGTTGTTTTTTCATTACTCATCTATTATTTTCTTCAAAATGACCAGCAGTTGTCCTCATCTGAGGGTTGGATTTTGTTTTTAGCATTGTTGGGATTCATTTTTTTACTTTTAAAAACATCTGGTGCTTCAAAATCTGAAGATTCCGATGCTACAATTGATGCGCTTTCCAAAGTTTCATATTTTAAAATATTGATTTGGCTTACTATTGGAGGTGTAGCCTTATATTTTGGCGCCAATTGGCTTGTCAATGGTGCTATTGTAGTGGCTCAAAAAATGGGAGTTAGCGAAGCGGTAATTTCGGTTTCTTTGGTTGCTGTTGGTACAAGTATCCCAGAACTTGCAGCATCCATAATTGCAGTCATTAAAAAAGAAAAAGCAATCTCACTTGGGAATCTGATTGGCTCAAACATTTTCAATATAGGATCAGTATTAGGACTAACCTCAATTGTAAAAACAATTCCTGTTGAAGATGTTCAAATTTTATCAAGAGATGTGTTGTGGATGCTTGTTTTTGCGGCAGTAATTATGCCTTTGGTTCTCATCTCCAAACGCCACAAGTTACAATTTAAAGAAGGATTTTTCTTAGTTTTGCTTTATTCTGTGTTTATAATATTGGTATTTCTTTAGGACGCCTATTCAATAGAATAATCACTCAATTCTTCAACTCCCTCAATAGATACATTAGCAGGAAAGTCTAATGGAATATTTAAAAATTCGAGTAAGCTTGTTAGCTGAGATGAAAGACTAATGCCTTGACTAGTTTCTGCTCGTATAAGACCGATGTTATTTGCATAATAGTAAGTAACCTTCATGACATCTTGAGCCTCCAAAATTGGAACTATTTGTGTGAATCCTGCCACACTAAATGTGCCATTTACACCAATATTTAATGCAAATTCTGCTTCAAAAATATCGCTGTAGTTTGTACCATTTACAGTTTCATTAGTGTAAAAATATATTTTTTTTGTGGATATTCTACTACTAATCTCTACGGGCACATCCGTACCCATAATATCGATGGTTTCAGAAAAATTACTTTCTTGAACAAACATTTCCTCATTATTTGATGCCTCTAAATTTAGTAGAGTCATATTTTCGATCGAAAGGTCTTGTGTGAATCCTAAATCCAATAGGTTTTGAGGAACATCAATATTCCCGTCAAAAACTAAAGTCGTTGGTGTTTTGCTGATTGTTCCGTTGGTAAGTAATATATTCATGCTGCCATTGGCTACACCATCATTGTTTGCATTTAATGTGAAAGAATTTTCATCAACTGAACTTAAATAAATAGAATCGGTGGCTGTAAAATTCATTTCTGGAACATCTGTACTACTGCTTTCAACATCATAAATCCAGTAATCATTGTCACCACTTGGAGAAAAATCAGAAGTTATGTCGTTAGAATTATCCATGTTAGAATCATAAGCTTCATCATCACAGCTTAGAATAAAAACAAATCCGATAAAAAGATAAATTGCGTTTTTCATTTTTTAAAAGTTAAAGTTTAAAAGTACAAAAATTAGAGCAAAAAAAACGCTCATCGTTTTGGATGAGCGTTTATATATATTTTAGAATAATTATTTTTTATTCATTTTCTTGATGTATCGCTGAAGTGCCATACTCATTGAAGGTGTTTCTTTTGTTGGAGCTGAAATATCTACACGTAGACCCTTGCTTTCAACAGCTTTAATGGTGGTATTACCAAAAACAGCAATTCGTGTGTCGTTTTGTTTAAAATCTGGGAAATTATGGAACAATGATTCAATACCTGAAGGACTAAAGAACACTAAAATATCATAATACACATCCGCCAAATCCGATAAATCACTGATTACTGTTTTATAAAATACTGCTTGCTTCCAATTTACACCCAATTCATCGAGTGCTTTTGGAACAGAGGGTTTTAGCTTGTCTGATGAAGGTAATAGAAAAGTTTCTTCTTTATATTTGCTAATCACTGAAATCAATTCAGGAAATGTTCGTGTCCCCACATAAATTTTACGTTTGCGATACACCACATATTTTTGTAAGTAATAGGCAACTGCCTCAGATTGGCAAAAGTATTTCATAGTGTCAGGCACTTTGAAACGCATTTTTTCGGCAACTTTAAAAAAGTGATCCACAGCATTTCTACTGGTTAAGATAATCGCTGTAAATTTAGAAAAATCAACTTTTTGAAGGCGAATTTCTTTGGTGGTAACATCTTCAACGTGAATAAAAGGGCGAAAATCAATTTTTACTTTTTGCTCTTGTTGAAGGTCAAAGTACGGAGAGTTTTCAGCTTTTGGTTCTGGTTGTGATACTAAAATAGTTTTTACTTTCATAAATTGATTAATCTTATAAGATTGGTTAATCTCGATTTAAAACCTTGTATAAAACTAAAAAAGGTCCAATTTCGAGAGTGCAAAGATATAAAATAAAATAAAAGAAATTGTTCAAAAGTATGTTAAGATTTGAACGTATCGTTTTTATCATGCCAGCTGTAAGTATTATTAGAACAAGAATGGCAGTTAATATAATTAAAGTGGTGTCAAAATTTACACCAAAAACAATAATTGCATTCAAAGGCAAAAGAGTCAAGCCAATGAAGTTATAACTGCTAATTTGCTGAAAGGTTAAAATGTTAAATATTTTATTCAAATCTAAAACATAGCCCAGGAATAATTCAAAACCAATTTTAAATAGAAATACTAATGCTACAAAGGCGATCAGCTGCGAGAATATCAAAAGACTCATTGAGACAGGTTCAAAAAGCACATACTGATAGCTGATACATCCAAAAACAACAATATTGAGGCAAAAGTTTAAAAAAAGTAGAGCATCAAAATTATCGAAAAAAGAATGTTCTTTGAGATAAATACGCAAGTAGTTTGTGTTGCTAAAAAGTTTTAAAAACTCCGAGAATCGAAATGGGTTAATAGTTTTGGCCACCAAAACAATGACTAAACTTGAGAGACAAAACACAACATACCAATCGTTTGAAACAACTTCTCTGAGCATATACAAATCTAAGAAGAATATTTATTAAATTGATCCGTTAAATTAACGTATTTTTGTTTTACATAATCACGTTTTGAAAAATACATTAGTAATTATACCCACCTACAACGAAATCGAAAACATCGAATTGATGTTGCGTGCTGTTTTTTCAATGTATAAAGAGGTTCATGTTTTGGTGGTGGATGATAACTCTCCAGATAATACAAGTCAAAAAGTAAAAGAATTACAAGAGGAATTCCCCACGATTTTACATCTTTTGCTCCGTCCTCAAAAAACAGGACTAGGCCGTGCTTACATCGACGGGTTTAAGTGGGCGCTGGAGCGTTCTTATCAGTATATTTTTGAAATGGATTCAGACTTTTCTCATAATCCAAAAGATTTAAAAATACTACATCAAGAATGTTTGGCCCCCAATGTAGACTTGGCTGTAGGGTCTCGATATGTGAAGGGCATAAATGTTGTAAATTGGCCATTTTCTCGAATTTTACTATCATATTTGGCTTCATTTTATGTGCGTTTCATTACTGGAATGCCAATTAAAGATCCAACCGCAGGGTTTGTCTGTTACAAACGAAGTGTCTTGGAAGCAATTGATTTAGATGATATTCAATTTGTTGGTTATGCATTTCAAATAGAAATGAAGTTTAAAGCCATAAATAAAAAATTTAAAATCAAAGAAATACCTATTATCTTTACCGACCGAATACGTGGCGCATCAAAGCTCACAAAAGGAATTATTTCTGAGGCCGTTTTGGGAGTTATTCAAATGCGAGCTCAACAACTTTTAGGCAGATTATAAATGCAAAAAAAATCTATATTAATAAAAAATGCACGGATTGTAAATGAAGGTAAAATCCTTAATGGCGACGTGCTTATTGAAAATCAATTTATAAAAGAAATTTCGGAATCTATAAGTGCAAAAAATGGTGATACTCAGGTCATTGATGCAGAAAACAAATTTTTGCTTCCTGGAATGATAGATGATCAAGTACATTTTAGAGA
>CBFHNG010000035.1:0-19030 GCA_965657165.1 Flavobacteriaceae bacterium | reverse complement strand
TTGGTTCTTATTGGAATACAATGATTTAACAACAGGAGAACCCAAACAACTCAGAGCTCATTTTAGTTTGAAGAGGTGATTATTAGTAATAAAAAAAACCAGCATATGCTGGTTTTTTTAACTTCAGACTAATTCAGATTATAAGTCCATACTTAAAGTAAGTGAGACAATGGAATTTTTGTTGTTTATTGAAGCTGCGTCAAGTGTACCACTTTCAAAAAATTGTTGTTGTCTTTTTTGCTCTGTATGTTCAAAAGCCAAGTCAAGTTTGGTATATCCAAAATTGTAGCCAATACCAAGAGAAAATCCATTTAAATCATTAGCGATGTTTGTGTTTTTGTAGGGACTTTCTTCAATTCGGTATCCACCTCTAAAACTAATATTTTTGTGTCTCAATTCAGCGCCTAATTTATATGTGTTAGCAACTTCAAAAGTGTTATTGATGTCATTACTAAGTGCAGTATCTAATTGATTATCTCCTGTGTCAAAACTCATATTCGCATAATTTTTACGCGAGTAATCAAAGCTAATGAGGCCTTTTTTTCCTAAAACATAAGCCACACTCCCTGTCATGTTCCCAGGTGTTTTTAAATTATATTCAGGAAAAATATTAACGATATTTGGATTTATAGTAAAGCCGTTATTTTCTGCATCGTTGAATGTGGATAAATATTGGGTTGTTTCTTCACGAAGTGTGAGCCATGTAGGCGAAGCATAACTAAATCCAAAACGTAATTCATCCGTTAATTTTATAATAGTTCCGAGTTGTAATGAAAAACCTTCACCTTTTGTAAATAATTGATTTTCAAAGTTTACAAGATTCACTGTTGAGTCAACATTATCGTTTTCTTCAATTAGAAATGTTTTTTTACTAAACTCTAAAAAATGTGAATTTAGGTTCAATCCTAAACTTATAGATTCATTGTATTGAAATGCAATATTAGCTGAAAACTTACCATTATATCCCATGGATTCATAATCAAACTCCTGAATGAAATTTCCAGCTCCTATGTTTGAAGTATATACTGAGTTGTTGTCATCATTATCATCACCAGGTTCTAAAATTCCGCCTTCGTAACCCAAAAAAGCTTGTTGGTGTTGGTAGCCATAGCTAGCTCCAATATCTGCATAAGCCTGAGTTACGGTTTCTCCAGAGAGTAATCTAATATCCCCCAATTTTAATCCATTTGCATTTTCTAAAAAATAACTTGAAATGGAGTTATTTGTTGTACCAGCTGCAAAAAAACGTGTGTTATAGTCTTGTAATTGCTCGTAAAATAAACTCACCACAAACTTATTCCAAAGCGATTTAGTGTTGTTGTTTTTGAATACAAATGCAGCCCCTATTTGATGTAAATCAAAGTTGTTTTCAGTTCTATTAGCTATTCCACCACCATAGGCAGCATCTTTTGAAATGTTATTGTTGGATGCTGATAATGCTCCATGACTTCTATTAAAAATTGCAGCGCCTGCTGGATTTATACTTATGGCAGAGATGTCGCCACCAAGGGCACCAAATGCACCACCCATTGCTTTAAATCGAGCAGTTCCTTGAGTTTCTCCACTTGAATATCTTAGACCATCACTTACATATTGAGCATTGATTGTTTGAAATGCAATGAAACAAAATATTGAAACAAAAATTCTTTTCATTCTACTTACTTTTTATAAAAATTAAATTTTGTGCTAATTTCTTCTTCTTGAAGTTGTTCCTCCCCCTCTTGATCTTGTAACACCTCCGCCAGATCTCATCGTACTACTAGGTCTTGTTGTTGGCCTTGTGTAAGTTGGACGTGTTGTTCTTGTGCTTGATCTTGTACTTCTTCTTGTTGTTGGTCTTGTGCTTCTTGTTGTAGATCTTGTTGTTCTTGTATTTGATCGTACTGATCTTGTAGGCTGTGTGGTTGTTCTAGTCGAACGTGTTGTTGTTCTTGTGCCGTTTCCATTTCTAATAGAACGTGTAGTTGTACTTCGCGTAGTATTATATGAATTTCTTGACGAACTTGTACTTCGACTTCGTGTCGCAGTTGAACGTGTTCTAGACACTGTTCCTAAAGCACTCCGACTCGACAAACTTCCAGATCTGTAGCCTAAGTTTCTGCTTCCAGTATTTCTATAGCCGTTGGTATATATTCCATAACGTCTTCCATAAGGGCTATTATAGAAATTTCCGGCATATCCATAGGGAGATTGCCAAGCACTATAGAAATAAGGATCCCAAAACCCAAAGTTTTGATAACCCCAATTCCAGCCCCAATTGTTCCAGCCGACGTTCCAACCCCAGTTGTTCCAACCCCAGTTGTTCCAACCGACATTCCACCCCCAGTTGTTCCAACCCCAGCGATTGCTATAAAAAGGATATCCCCAACCAAGGCCGTAGTTCAAAGGTCTAGTTTGAATATTAATTACTACTTGAGAATCACTATTTTGACCCCATCCAGCATAAGATTCTTCAGATGTGTTTTCAGTATTTTCATAGTCTCCACTGTAATTATCAACATCTGTAAAAACGCTAGAATCTTCGTTGCTGTATTCTGAAGCTTTTCCTTTAAAATAGTCTTTATAATAACTATTTCCTTGATCATTTTCAGCGTTGTCGTCATTTATTATTTCTACATAATCTCCATTTTCAGAAGAACTATAAATACCATCATCGGCCATACCAACATATTGATAAGACCCACAAGAGGTTAAAAATAGGGCCCCAAATAAACTATAAAAAGTAGTTTTTTGTTGCTGTAAAAATGTAATAAATCTCATGACATTGTAAATTAAATTGTTGGACGTTTTAAAAATACTTAGTTTTGTGTAAAATTTTATATAAGCTACAACACAATAGTTGTGCCAAATTACAATATTATGGCTAAAAAACTTACAAAAAGAGCTGAAGATTACTCCAAATGGTACAACGAATTGGTGGTCAAAGCCGACTTAGCAGAAAATTCTGCTGTACGTGGTTGTATGGTCATAAAACCTTATGGTTATGCCATTTGGGAAAAAATGCAATCAGAATTGGATCGAATGTTTAAAGAAACAGGGCATCAAAATGCTTATTTTCCTTTATTTGTTCCAAAAAGTTTGTTTGAAGCGGAAGAAAAAAATGCTGAAGGTTTTGCCAAAGAGTGTGCTGTAGTTACCCATTATCGTTTGCAAAATGATCCAGATCATCCGGGGAAACTTCGCGTTGATCCTAAAGCAAAACTTGAAGAGGAGCTTGTCGTACGCCCCACAAGTGAGGCCGTGATTTGGAATACATATAAAGGTTGGATTCAATCGTATAGAGATTTACCAATTTTAATCAATCAATGGGCCAATGTCGTGCGTTGGGAAATGCGTACGCGTTTGTTTTTGCGTACTGCCGAATTTTTATGGCAAGAAGGACATACCGCACATGCCACAAAACAAGAAGCATTAGACGAGGCCAAGCAAATGAATCAGGTGTATGCCGATTTTGTTCAAAATTTTATGGCTATTCCTGTTATTCAAGGAACAAAAACAGAAAGCGAACGCTTTGCAGGTGCAGAAGAAACCTATTGTATTGAAGCGCTTATGCAAGATGGAAAAGCCCTTCAGGCTGGAACATCACATTTTTTGGGGCAAAATTTTGCCAAGGCCTTTGATGTAAAATTTATGACCAGCGCTGGTGATCAAGATCATGTTTGGGCCACTTCGTGGGGGGTTTCTACACGATTGATGGGCGCCCTCATCATGACCCATAGTGACGATCAAGGGTTGGTACTTCCTCCAAACTTAGCCCCCTATCAAGTCGTTATTGTGCCCATTTATAAAAGTGAAGATCAATTAGAGGCCATAAGTACTGTTGCTCAGGAAATTATGAAAACACTTCGCAGTGAGCATATCAGTGTAAAATATGATGACAGAACCACTCAAAGACCGGGGGCAAAATTTGCTCAACACGAATTGCAAGGGGTACCGTTGCGTATTGCTATTGGACCAAAAGATTTGGAAAAAGGTACTGTAGAGGTCGCACGGCGTGACACCCTTTCAAAAACGACTTTTGTTTTAGAAGGTTTATCCAAAGAAATTAAAAATTTACTCACAGAAATTCAGGAGTCTTTATACAAAAGAGCTTTTGATTTTAGGGACGCGCACATTACTGAGGTTGATACTTTTGATGCGTTTAAAAAAGTTTTAGAACAAAAAGGCGGATTTATATCTGCGCATTGGGATGGCACTACAGAAACTGAGCAAAAAATAAAAGACGCCACCAAAGCCACCATTCGATGTATTCCTTATGATGCACCAGATGAAGCTGGCGTTTGTGTATTTTCTGGAGCACCATCAAAAGGGCGTGTTTTGTTTGCCAAAGCGTATTAAAATTTTCAAAAAAAGCTAAAAAAACAATCACGATTGTTGTAGCATTTAAAAATAGTTGTATTTTTGCAACCGCAATAGAAATATTGCAGCTGTTTTGGAATTTAAACCAACAGATTTAAATCGAAACAAAACGGCCCGTTCGTCTATCGGCTAGGACGCCAGGTTTTCATCCTGGTAAGAGGGGTTCGATTCCCCTACGGGCTACAAATAAAAAGTTTAATATTTAGAACATTATGGCAAATCATAAGTCCGCATTAAAAAGAATTAGAAGCAACAAAGCAAAGCGTATTCTAAACAAGTATCAGCATAAAACAACACGTAATGCGATTAAAAACTTACGTGAGCTGACCGACAAAAAGAAAGCTGAAAAAGCGTTTCCTTCTGTGGCGTCTATGATTGATAAATTGGCTAAAAGAAACATTATTCACAACAATAAGGCGGCAAATTTAAAATCTAAATTAGCAAGCCATATCGCACAGCTATAATTGTTTTAAACTTATTTTAAAAAAGGCCTTTCATGTTTGAAAGGCCTTTTTTTATGGATTTTTTTCTATATTTGGAATGAATAAGAACCCAAATCTAATTCTTTAAACACATGAATGACCTACAGCATACATTCGATATTATACATTGTCAAATTTTTTTTAAAGCGAACTTTCGTTTTGATGTGACTTTCTATTTATCTAAAGTAGGGCAGACTATAATCGAAACAGAGTTTTTGTGTTTGATGATTATCTAAAAAAGTTTTGGGAGTAATGGAATAAAGCCAGCAGAGAAAATTGTGTATTAGCAATAGCGGTTTAAGTGTTATTTTGAAACGTAAAACTATAAATTACAGGTTGGTGCTATCTGACAGTTTAATAAGTTAAAACCCGCTACTTTTCATATACAAACCGTTATCACCAAAAAAAACCTCCATTGGAGGTTTTTTTTATGGTTTAGTGTTGATTACCCATTCATGGAAATCAAAAACTCTTCGTTGTTTCGGGTTTGTTTAAAGCGGTCATTAATAAATTCCATCGCTTCAACAGGGTTCATGTCCGCCAAGTATTTGCGCATCACCCACATACGTTGTACCGTTTTTTCGTCCAACAACAGGTCGTCTCGTCGTGTACTCGATGAGGTCAGGTCAATCGCAGGGAAAATACGGCGGTTGGAGATTTTACGATCCAACTGTAGTTCCATGTTTCCTGTACCTTTAAATTCTTCAAAAATAACCTCGTCCATTTTAGAACCTGTTTCCGTTAGTGCGGTAGCAATAATGGACAACGAACCCCCATTTTCAATTTTTCTAGCCGCCCCAAAAAAGCGTTTGGGTTTGTGTAAGGCATTGGCATCGACACCACCACTCAATATTTTACCAGAAGCGGGTTGTACGGTGTTATAGGCCCGTGCCAATCGTGTGATGGAATCCAAAAGAATCACCACATCATAGCCACATTCTACCAGTCGCTTTGCTTTTTCTAAAACAATATTGGCAATTTTGACATGTTCGTGCGCTTCTTTATCAAAAGTAGAAGCAATCACTTCCCCTTGTACATTCCGTTGCATATCGGTAACTTCCTCAGGACGTTCGTCAATGAGAAGAATCATTTGATACACCTCTGGATGATTGGCGGCAATAGCATTGGCCACATCTTTCAAAAGCATGGTTTTACCTGTTTTGGGTTGCGATACAATCATACCACGCTGGCCTTTTCCAATGGGCGAAAACAAATCCATAATTCGAGTTGAAATGGTACTTTGTTTTTCAGCAATATTGAATTTTTCTTGTGGAAAAAGAGGTGTCAAGTGCTCAAATGCTACGCGATCGCGCACCACTTGTGGGTCTAATCCATTGATTTTACTTACTCTAATAAGAGGGAAATATTTTTCACCTTCTTTTGGAGGGCGTACATGTCCCAGTACCGTATCTCCATTTTTTAATCCAAATAAACGAATTTGTGATTGTGATACATAAATATCATCTGGAGATGACAAATAGTTGTAGTCTGAAGATCTTAAAAATCCATAGCCATCGGACATCACGTCCAAAACACCTTCACTTTCTATAATCGCATCAAATTCAAAGTCTGGTTCTTTGTAACGGTTTCTATTGTCTTTGTTACCGTTATTTTCTTTGCGTTGATGGTTGTTATTCTTTTTATGGTTTTGTCCGTTATTATGTTTTTGTTGCTTTTGCTGTTTTGGCTTGTTTTGTTGCTCATTAACAGTAGCATTTTCTTTAGACGAATTCTTATTGGGGTTATTTTTTTGATTTTTATCCTTAGAATGGTCAGCATTATTGTTTTGTTGCTGATTTTCTGTGGATTTGTTGATGCGCTCACGTTTTTGTTTTTGAGGTCTTTTTGGCTCTTCCTTTGTTTCAGTCGTTGGACTGGCCGCCTGAACATCCAAAATTTGATAAATCAGGTCTAATTTTTTTAAGCTTCTGAATTTTGGGACATTTAAATTTTTTGCAATTTCCTGTAATTCAGGCAGTTTTTTCTCTTTTAATTGTGAAATTTCAAACATTGTTTGTTAAGTATTTAATGAGTTTTAAATTGGTTTATGTTGCAAGCAACAAATTTTGTGAGGATTATTTTAAAATGAAATAATTGATAATAAAGTGAAAATCAATGAAAGCTTTAAGAGTGCCTTCGTATTTATATAGTGCAATTATACAACAATATTTTTAATAAATTATTTAAAATAATAAAAAAGAAACTACTACATTTGATTCCTCAAAAAATAATAATGCTTCAAAGAATTCAAACGATATATATTATTCTAGCATCTCTCTGTTCGGGTGTCCTCCCTTTTTTGTTACCACTCTGGACAAATGCTAATGAATCCTATTTTGCGATCGATTCAACAGAGTATTTTATTTTATTTATGGCCTCTACAGTATTAGCTGTTGTTGCTATATTTCAGTTCAAATCACGTCAAACTCAGTTTGTAGTTTGCCGCCTTAATATCATATTAAACTTAATTTTACTAGGATTGTTTGTATATCGATTTCTTAACTTACCTGGAGCATTAGAACATGCAGAGAAAGGTATTGGGTTAATTCTTCCTATTATTTCTATCGTATTATTGGTTTTAGCCAATAAAGCCATTAAAAAGGATGAAGCACTCGTAAAATCAGTAGATCGATTGAGATAAACCTATTATCTTAGTAGTATTAGTGCGAGAAAAAACCCTGACTTAGTTAGGGTTTTTTTGTATTCTTCTTTCAAATTCAATGACTTCTAAATGTTGAATTTTCCCATTTGAAACTTCAAAACGAAGCATTGTTCGAACCTTATGAAAACCGTGTATACCAACTGCACCAGGATTCATGTGCAAAAGATTTAGTTTTTTGTCGTGCATAACTTTGAGAATATGGGAATGCCCAGCAATAAATAAATCTGGGGGTTGTTGCTGAATTTCCTCTCGGACTATTTTAGAATACCGATTTGGGTAGCCCCCAATGTGTGTCATCCAAACACGTACACCTTCAATAGTAAATTTTTGATGCAAAGGAAACTCTAGGCGCGCCTTTGCATTATCAATGTTTCCATAAACTGCTCGCAAGGGTTTCAGTTTTTTAATTGCATCGGTAACCTCTAAATCACCAATATCTCCCGCATGCCAAACTTCATCTGCTTTTTGTACATGTTTTAAAATTTCATCCCCAATGTATCCATGGGTGTCGGAAAGTAATAGTATTTTTTTCATGGATTTATTAAAACACAAAAAGGGTTTCGCTTCAAAGTCTTATCTTTGTTTTTTCACAAACAAAAGTATCAAATTAGCTTGAGATATTTCATAGAACTTTCCTATAATGGAACCGATTATCATGGTTGGCAAGTACAGCCCAATGCCATTACAGTACAATCTATTTTGGATAAAGCGCTTTCAATCTTGCTCAAAAAACCAACCACTACAATGGGCGCAGGGCGAACAGATGCTGGAGTACATGCTGTAAAAATGGTGGCTCATTTTGATTTTAATAGTTCTATTGATTTGGATGATTTAACTTATAAATTGAATTCTTTTTTACCAAAAGATATTGCAGTACATCATATCCAACAAGTGAAGGATGATGCTCATGCAAGATTTGATGCTACCCAAAGAACCTATTTTTACAAAATAGCAACAGTAAAAGATGTTTTTAATGTTGATGGTGCTTATTATTACAATAAAAATTTAGACATCGATCTGATGAATAAGGCCTCAAAACTACTTTTGGAATATTCAGATTTTCAATGTTTTTCCAGAGCACACTCAGACGTAAAAACATACATTTGTTCTATTTCCGAGGCCTATTGGACTAAAGAAAAAAATACATTAGTATTTAAAATAAGCGCCGATCGTTTTTTAAGAAATATGGTACGTGCCATTGTAGGAACACTTCTCGATGTTGGAAATCATAAAACTTCGTTGGAAGAGTTTCACAAGATTATTCAATCTAAAGACCGTTCAAATGCAGGGGCATCAGCTCCGGCCAAAGGTTTGTATTTGAGTGAAATAATTTACCCTGATTCCATTTTTCATGTCTAAAAACAACAAGAATATAGCCTTCGATGCACACTTGTTTGGCCGACTTTTGGGCTACACAAAACGCTATTATATGGTCTTTATTTTTGCGCTTATTACAGTTTTTGGTTTAGCAATTTTTGGTGCTCTTCGCCCAAAAGTGTTGCAGCTTGCCATGGATCAAAATATCGAACAACAAGTACAGCCCGGATTTTTGAAATACATCATTTGGATGCTTGTTTTACTTTTTCTAGAAGTTATTTGCAACCTATTCTTTATTTATTATGCGAGTTGGCTTGGACAGTCTGTTGTTCGCGATATTAGAATCAAATTATTTAAGCAGATTTTGGGCTTTAAAATGAAATATTTTGACAATTCTTCTGTTGGGGTTCTATTGACAAGAACGGTTACTGATATGGAGCGTATTGCCGATATTTTTGGTGAAGGACTTTTTATGATTTTTAGTGATATTCTAAAAATGCTTGTTGTCGGCTCTGTTATGGTTTATATGAATTGGCATTTGAGTATCATTGTATTTTGTACGCTCCCCATCGTTTTAATAGCGACTAAAATTTTTCAAAAGCACATGAAAAAGGCCTTTGAAGAGGTGCGTAATGAAGTTTCAAATTTGAACTCTTTTGTACAAGAACGTCTAACGGGAATGAAAATAGTTCAACTTTTTGCTCGAGAAACAATTGAGTATCAGCGTTTTAAAGAAATCAATGAACGCCACAAAAAAGGCTGGATTAAAACAGTGTGGTACAATTCTGTATTCTTTCCCATCGCCGAATTATTATCGTCAATCACTCTTGGAACTGTAATTTGGCTTGGTGGCTTGAATGTCATTTTTGAACAAACGGCATCTGTTGGCGATTTGGCAGCATTTATCATGATGGTCCCTATGATTTTTAGACCCTTACATCAGATTGCCAATAAATTTAATACGCTTCAAATGGGTATGGTTGCCGCAGACCGAGTATTTAAAATTTTAGATACAGAATCCAATATAGACGATCTTGGCGCTCAACAACTAACAGATTTTACAGGAGATATTGAATTTAAAAATGTTTGTTTTTCTTATGTTGAGAATGAGCCCGTTTTGAAAAATATTTCATTTCAAGCAGAAGCTGGTCAAACGGTTGCACTTGTAGGGTCTACAGGGGCTGGAAAAACAACAATAATTAATCTTTTGAACCGTTTTTATGATATTGATTCTGGGGCTATTTTATTTGATAAAACACCAATTACATCTTTTTCTTTAAAGTCTTTGAGGAAAAATGTAGCCGTGGTACTTCAAGACGTATTTTTATTTGCTGATACCATTTTTTATAACATCACTTTAGGCCATCCAAAATACACTCTTTCAGATGTTAAAACCGCTGCCAAAGAAATTGGCATTCATGATTTTATAATGTCGTTACCAGGGGGGTATCAATACAATGTTAAGGAGCGTGGTACAATGCTCTCTGTTGGGCAGCGCCAATTGATTTCTTTTTTACGGGCCTATATCATCAACCCAAAACTTTTGATCCTAGACGAAGCTACTGCTTCTATTGACACTTATTCTGAGCAATTAATTCAAGAAGCAACACGAAAAATCACCAAAGGGAGAACGTCTATAATTATTGCTCATAGGTTGGCTACCATTCAAAATGCCGATAAAATTATTGTGATGGAGAAAGGTGAAATTGTAGAATTTGGCACACACAAATCGCTTCTTAAAAATAATGAAGGTGTTTACAGAGGGTTGTATGAAGCCCAATTTTCAAAAGAAAAAGAATTAAGCTAGGTCTGCCTTGAGTTTTTCTTTTAATTCTTGAGTGTTGCTAAAAAGAACAAACTCGCCATTATTCATATAAGAAATTTGTCCGGATTCTTCACTAACAACAACAGCAATAGCGTCTGTTTTTTCAGTAATTCCAATGGCTGCTCTATGACGAAGCCCAAAACGATTGGGAATGTCTTTTTTGTTGGTTACAGGCAAAATAACACGTGTGGCTTTAATGATATTATTAGCAATGATGATGGCACCATCGTGAAGGGGGCTGTTTTTAAAAAAAATACTTTCCAAAATAGGTTGAGTCACTTTGATGTTCATCTCATCTCCGGTTTCAACTAAAAAATCTAAGTTATTATTGCGCTCAATAACTAGCAATGCACCAGTTTTTGTGCTCCCCATCTTTACACAAGCATCAACAATGGTGTCTGCATTTGTGGTATTCCCACTCACCGTATTTGACAAAAATTTAAATTGCCCTAAAATGCCACTTTTTTTACCAAAATTTGTAGAACCAATCATCAGTAAAAATTTCCTTATTTCAGGTTGAAAAACAACAATAAGCGCAATTATACCAACACTCATAAACCCCCCAAGAATTGTAGAAAGCATGCGCATTTGAAGCGCATCAACAAGCAGGAAAAAGAGGTAAAATATCACAATTCCAATAAAAATATTTATGGCTACTGTTCCACGAATGAGTTTGTATACATAGTATAGCAAAAGCGCCACAAGAACAATATCGATGGCATCAAGAACATTAAAATTCAAAAGGTCTTTAAAAATTTCCACTAAACTTAAAATTTGAATAAAGATACTAATATTATCGAAACCTCTAGAGCTGATTGAACAACTTGACACATTCTAGGGCTTCCTTTACATCGTGAACCCGAAGAATATTTGCGCCATTCATTAGAGACACCATATTTAAGGCTGTAGTTCCATTTAGAGCTTCTTTTGGAAGACAATTTAAGGTTTTATATATCATTGATTTTCTTGAAACACCACAAAGCATAGGGCAGTTGAGGTTTTGGAAAAACTCCAATTTTCCAAGCAGTTCATAATTTTGAGATAATGTTTTTGCAAATCCAAATCCCGGATCAATAACAACATCCATAATTTGATGTTGCTTTGCAAGTTGTATCCGTTCCGAAAAATAGTTAAAAATTTCAGTAATAAAATGGTCGTAATGTGTTAGGTTTTGCATCGTTTGTGGAGTTCCTCTCATATGCATCATGATATAAGGAATTCCCAATTCGCCAATGGTTTTCATCATTTGATTATCCAAATGCCCCGCAGAAATATCATTTGAAATGACGGCACCAGCATTTACACATTCACGAATAACATTTGCACGAAAACTATCTATAGAAATTAAAGTCTTCGGGAAATGTTTGAGAATGAGTTCTACAACAGGAATAATTCTGTGGAGTTCTTCGTTTTCAGAAACAAAATCTGCACCTGGGCGAGAACTATACGCGCCAACATCAACGAATGTTGCGCCTTCAGAAATGAGTTTTTCAGTTTGTACTAAAATACTTTTTGAGTCTTTAAATTGACCGCCATCATAAAAAGAATCAGGGGTAATATTTAAAATCCCCATGACTTTTGGTGTGCTCAAGTCTATGAGTTGTCCTTTGCAGTTGAGGCTTAAATTTTTATTGTAATTTTCTGATTTCATTAGCTGTGTAAAGTTTAAACCATAAATTTTGATGGTTTGAAAATTTTAAGCGAAATTTACGGAAAATTCAATCCATTTTATGCAAAATACATCAAAAGAATACGATGCAGTTGTTTCAAGTTGTAGAGATTTATTTTCAAAAAAAATGAAAGACTATGGCTGTGCATGGCGTATTCTAAGACTTCCGTCACTTACGGATCAAATATTTATTAAAGCACAACGCATACGTGGATTGCAACAAAACAAAACGCAACGCGTTGATGAAGGGGCTGCAAGTGAATTTATTGGAATCATTAATTATTGTGTCATGGCATTGATTCAAATTGATCGTGGGGTAGTAGAGCATCCCGATTTGTCATTTGAAGAGACCATGTCAGATTATGATTCGAAAGTTGCTCAAACCAAACAATTAATGATGGATAAAAATCATGATTATGGCGAAGCTTGGCGCGATATGCGAGTAAGTTCCCTTACAGATTTAATCCTTCAAAAACTATTGCGTGTAAAACAAATTGAAGATAATGCAGGCCAAACTCTTGTAAGCGAGGGAATAGATGCCAACTATCAAGATATGATTAATTATGCCATTTTTGCGCTCATTCACTTAAACGAAAAATAATGAAAATCTTAACCCCAATTTCTAGAATATTTGTTGGAATATTATTTATAATTTCTGGCTTTATCAAACTCAATGACCCTCTTGGGTTTTCCTATAAACTTCAAGAATATTTTAGTGCAGAGGTCTTAAATCTTCCTTTTTTGGAACCCTATGCACTAGCAATTTCTGTTTTTGTTGTTGTTTTTGAAGTCGTTTTAGGAGTGTTTTTGTTGATTGGTTATAAACCAAAATTCACACTTTGGAGTCTTTTGTTGATGATTGTATTCTTCACATTTTTAACGTTTTATTCCGCTTATTTTGACAAAGTGAAAGACTGTGGATGCTTTGGAGATGCTCTAAAATTAACCCCATGGGAGAGTTTTACCAAAGATGTTGTCTTGCTTGCACTTATTCTTATCATCTTTTTTGGCAGAAAGTATATTACCCCAATTTTTAGCCCAATTGTAACCAATAGCATTGCCGCATTGAGTTTAATTTTAAGTTTAGCATTTGGATATCATGTGCTGATGCACCTTCCAAGTATAGATTTTAGAGCATATAAAATTGGAGACAATCTCCTTCAAAATATGAGTACACCCCCCGATGCACCAAAAGCAGTTCAAGAATTTACATGGACTTTTGATGTTGATGGAGAACAACAAACCATTGTAACAGATGGATCATACCCAAATGTTGAGGGCACTTATGTTGGTGTAGAAACAAAAATTATTGAAGAAGGTTTTCAACCATCAATATTAGACTTTTCAATTGAATCCGAGGACGAAGACTTTACAGAATATTACCTCAATGCAGAGCGTTTATTGATGCTTGTTTCTTATAATTTAGAAACTGCTGAAAAAGAGGGGCTTTTGAAATTAAAAGCAATTTCTGATGAAGCACTTCAAAAAGGATATACCGTTATTGGGTTAAGTGCCTCAGGAGAAGATGTCAAGAATAGAATTAAGCAAGAATACGACCTTAAATTTGAATTTTTCATCTGTGATGAAAAAGCTTTAAAAACTGTAGTACGATCCAATCCTGGTGCTCTACAGCTTGAAAAAGGAACGGTTCAACAAAAAGTGCATTGGAACGATATTGAGGATTTAGAATTATAAAATTTGGGCAATTACATTGTAAAAAAAATAGTGAACACCTGCATCACACTTTTTGGTGTAGTTACCGTTATTTTTTTTCTATTTAATATCCTTCCTGGCGACCCTGCCCGCATGATGCTAGGTCAGAATGAGGACGTCGCTCAACTAAAAATAGTTCAACAAAAATACGGATTTGACCAACCTATTTTTACTCAGTATTTATATTACTTGAACGATTTGTCTCCTCTTTCATTTCATTCTAACAATGAGGAGCATTATACACACCTTTCTTCTAAAAATTACAAACATATTTTACTTTTCAAAACTCAAAATAAGAGTTTCGTTTTGAAACCCCCTTATTTAAGAACGTCATTTACTCGACAAGGAAAAAATGTTTCAGAAATCCTAAAAGACACGCTGCCAAATACAATTATTCTGGCAAGTACTTCTATTATTATCGCATTGTTGTTAGGGGTGTTTTTTGGCATTATTTCGGCGTTGTATAAAGATCATTTGATTGATAAATTTATCCTGATCATTAGTACTCTTGGGATGAGCTTACCTTCTTTTTTTAGCGCGATTATCTTCGCGTGGTTGTTTGGATTTTTATGGCATGAATTTACAGGGTTAGAAATGACAGGAAATTTATATGAATTGGATGATTATGGAGAATATAGTGCCTTGCAATTTCAAAATTTAATACTTCCGTCCATTGTTTTGGGGATCCGTCCACTTGCTGTAGTTTCACAGTTGATGCGGAATTCTTTGCTCGAAGTATTCAATCAAGAGTATATCAAAACGGCTGAAGCAAAGGGGTTGAGTGCAAAACAAGTGCTTTTGAAACATGCGCTGAAGAACGCAATGAGCCCTGTTGTAACTGCAATTTCAGGTTGGTTTGCATCATTATTGGCTGGCGCAGTTTTTGTAGAATATGTTTTTGGTTGGAATGGTCTTGGAAAAGAAATTGTAAATGCCTTAAATACTTTAGATTTACCCGTAATTATGGGGGCTGTTTTAATAATTGCTACTATTTTTGTTATTCTAAATATTGTTGTTGATATTATCTATGCTTATTTAGATCCAAAAATAAAATTAAACTAAATGAAAAAACTACTTTTTACCTTTTTACTCGGTAGCACTTTGCTGAACTGCCAATCGGATAAGATAACTGCATTTTCCGAAGCAGCTCTAAATGATAAGTTTATAACTATAGATGAAAATGTTGTGCCTTTTAGTGCTATTTTGGAACAGCACAAGGGGCAAACTATATTTATTGATGTTTGGGCGTCATGGTGTAAGGATTGCAGGAAAAGTCTACCAAAGGTCAAAGAACTTCAACAAAAATATCCAGAAATGAGCTTTGTGTTTTTGTCTTTAGACAAATCTTTGGGTGCATGGAAAAAAGGGATACAAACATATAATCTACAAGGCGATCATTACTTTATGCAATCAGGTTGGAAAGGTGCTATGGGGACTTTTTTAGATTTGGATTGGATTCCACGGTATTTGATTGTTGACCCTGATGGAAAAATTGTAGTCTACAAAGCGATAAAAACTAAAGATAAAAACCTAAGAAAATACTTAAAATGAGAAAACAAATTGTTGCAGGAAATTGGAAAATGAACAAAGACTATGTAGATTCAGAAATACTAGTTTCAAAACTTCTTGAAACACATCAACATTCAACTACAGATGTAATTATTGCACCTCCATTTACCAACTTATTGGCTGCATGTCACACCTTAAAAGGGAGTTCAATAGCAGTAGCAGCACAAAATATGCATTTTGCAGAAAGTGGAGCCTATACAGGAGAAATTAGCGCCAAAATGCTAAAAAGTGTTGGTGTAAATACTGTTATTTTGGGGCACAGTGAACGCCGTGCCTATTTCAATGAAACCGACGAATTGCTTGCCAAAAAAGTAGATGCTGCTCTGGCGAATGACATGCGTCTTATCTTTTGTTTTGGAGAAGAACTTACAGACCGAAAAGCGGGAAAAGAAAATGAAGTTGTAGTAAGTCAAATTAAGAATGCATTGTTCCATTTACCAGAGTCCTCTTGGGGTCAAATTGTACTAGCTTACGAGCCTGTTTGGGCTATTGGCACTGGTGAAACAGCAACTCCAGAACAAGCACAAGATATGCACGCTTTTATTCGAAAAACACTTGCAGAACAGTATTCATCAACGCTTGCCGACAGTATTTCAATTCTTTATGGGGGTAGTGTAAAACCTGCAAACGCAAAAGAAATTTTTTCAAAACCAGACGTTGACGGTGGTCTTATAGGTGGTGCAGCTTTGGATGTAGATATGTTTAATGCCATTATACATTCATTTTAAAAATAAGTGGGCGCCTCTACTTACATTGCATATTATTTTCAGGTTGAACCTCTAAATCCTGGGGTAGATATCCTAATTGCAGAACTTGGCTATGTTGGATTTGAGAGTTTTGTTGAAACCCCCAATGGCATTACAGCATACATCCAAAAAAATGAATTTCATTCAACCATGTTGGAGGAAATACAACTATTAAAAAACGATTCATTTTCAATTCAATACAACTTCGAAGAGATTGAGCAAGTCAATTGGAATGCCAAATGGGAAGAAAATTTTCATCCCATTTTAGTTGATAACCGTTGTGCAGTTCGAGCCCCTTTTCATAAGAAAAGTTCTGCACAATATGATATCATCATTGAACCCAAAATGAGTTTTGGTACTGGGCATCATGAAACTACACACATGATGATTCAATTTATTCTCGACTCTAATTTTCAAAATAAGACAGTTTTGGATATGGGTTGTGGAACAGGTGTTTTGGCAATTTTAGCCGAAATGAAAGGAGCTTCTAACATTGAAGCCATTGATATTGATGAATGGTGCTATTTGAACAGTATTGAAAATGTTGAACGAAATTCGTGTCATAATATCAAAGTTTTAAAAGGTGATGCAAGTATTTTAAAAGCAAAGAAATTCGATATCATCATTGCAAATATCAATAGAAATATTCTTATTCAAGATATTCCTATCTATTCAACTTGTTTAAATCCAAATGGTTTATTATTTTTAAGTGGTTTTTATAAAAATGATATTCCCATGATTCAAGAAGTTTGTGTGGATTACAATTTGAGTTTAGAAGTACAAAATTCAAAAAATGATTGGGCAGCGTTAAAGTTTAAAATCAACTAATGGCTACAAAAGAAAAAATTAAAGAGGTTGTTGAAACAACAGAGGAGCATGGGAAATTCAACGAAATTGTACTATTTAACGATGATGTAAACACTTTTGACCATGTGATTCAAACATTGGTAGATGCTTGTAATCATACTTTCGAACAGGCTGAGCAATGCTCGTTATTGGTACACTACAAAGGTAAATGCACCGTAAAAACAGGTCCCTATGCTGACCTAAAGCCACGCTGCTCAAAATTATTACAAGCGGGCTTAAGTGCAGAAATAATTTAAGTTATAGTGTCGAAGGACAAACGTAGTCGCTGACTTCCAAATTTGTTTTTTTCAAAGCAGCAAATCCACCTGCAATATCCACGATATTATGAAAGCCATTTGCTTTAAGTATTGATGCAGCAATTACAGACCTGTAGCCACCCGCACAGTGAATGTAGTATTTTTTATCAGAACTAATTAAATCAAGTTGCTTATTGATATAATCTAAAGCAAAATGCTGAATGTGATCACCACTAAGGTGCATGGATTGGTATTCACCATCTTTTCTGACATCCAAAACATTAACAGTTTCATTTTTTGTGTATTGTTCAAACTCATTTGCTGTTATAGAAGTAATTTGATCTGTTTTTTTTCCAGCTTTTATCCAAGACTCCATTCCGCCATCCAGATATCCAAGAGTATTATCATATCCAACACGAGCAAGACGAGTGACTGCTTCTTCTGATTTTCCTTCAGGAACAACTAGTAGTATAGGCTGAGTAATATCTTTAATAAGTGCTCCAACCCATGGTGCAAATCCACCATTTAATCCTATAAAAATTGACCCAGGAATATGATTTTTTACGAATTCTTGTTGTGTTCTTACATCCAAGATGAGCGTATTGTTGTTTTCAGCAAACTCTTCGAATAAATCGACTGAAAGTGGTGTATTTCCAGAGTCAAGTACTTGGTCTAAATCTGAATACCCTGTTTTGTTTAGAAGTGCATTTTTTGCAAAATATTGTGGGGGTGGGCTTATGCCTTCTAATACTTCTTTTACAAATTCTTCTTTGCTCATTTCAGATCTTAGGGCATAGTTTGTTTGTTTTTGTTCTCCAATGGTTCCAACGGTTTCTTTACTGAGATTTTTTCCACAAGCAGAGCCTGCACCATGAGCAGGATAAACAATTACATCGTCATTTAATGTCATAATTTTTGAACGTAAAGATTCAAAAAGCATTCCAGCCAAATCTTTTTCAGTCAAATCAGATTTTATAGCTAAATCCGGCCGGCCAACATCTCCTAAAAATAGTGTGTCACCGGTGAATACTGCATGATTTTTACCATTTTCATCAATCAATAAATAAGTGACTGATTCTAGTGTGTGACCAGGTGTATGCAGAACTTTTATAGTGATATTTCCAATCTTGAATTCTTCGTTATCGGAGGCATTATAGCAATTGAAACTAGTTTTTGCATTTGGGCCAAAAACAATAGTTGCTCCAGTTTTTTTAGCCAAATCAACATGTCCGGATACAAAATCCGCATGAATATGAGTTTCAAAAATAAATTTGATTTGAGCACCATTTTTTTGCGCTCTCTCAATATAGGGCTGAGGTTCTCTAAGGGGGTCAATAATCGCTGCTTCGCCGTTAGATTCAATATAATATGCGCCTTGTGCAAGACAATTGGTGTAGATTTGTTCGATAATCATATTTATATATTTTTATACAAATTTAAGTTTTTTGAATTTGAACAAAAATTCTTTTGCGTAAAAAATTAATAAGTTATATTTGCAGCCCTACAAAGGCCTCGTAGCATAACTGAATAGTGCACTTGATTACGGCTCAAGAGGTTGCAGGTTTGAATCCTGCCGAGGTCACGC
>CBFHNG010000034.1:0-19822 GCA_965657165.1 Flavobacteriaceae bacterium | reverse complement strand
CATTGTCTTTGTGTGATTTATTTTTGTGGTCTTCACAAACAAAAAATTCGCAGCCAACAATCGCTTTTATGGGAGTGGCTTCAAAAGACTCTCCTTTTGCTTCGGCGTCTAGCTTTTGTTGTTTTAAACCTTTATTATAATTTCCAATTTCTTTGACAAAATGAAAAGCCCCCATCATATTTCCATGATCAGTAAGGGCAACGGCAGGCATTTGGTATTTGGCAGCAGCATTGACTAATTTTTTGATGCTGATGGTGGATTGTAAAATTGAAAATTGAGAATGATTATGTAAATGTGCCATTGTGGCGTCATTCAAAATTTTGGGGATACCCTTGGAATGCTGGTGTGTTTGACTTTCTTTTTGGGCTTTTGCATTAATGGCCGCTGTGGCTTCTTTTAGATTGATATGCTTGAGACCAATGGGCGCAATAGGATTTGGGTGATGTGCCTTAAACTCTTGAATATATTCTGGTGTAGACTGCAGCTCATCTGGCGAAAAAACACCTTTTCTAAGCAATTCCAAAAAACAACGTGTTGTGGCTTCCACATCGGCAGTGGCGTTGTGGGCTTCTGCAAATGGGGTTTGGAACAAAAACTGATGCAACTCCGTTAGGGTTGGCAATTTAAATTTACCGCCGCGTCCGCCAGGCAATTGACATAGACTTGCCGTGGTTTCGGTACAGGTATCCAAAACAGACATACTATTAAGAGGGGTTTCAATTTGTAGGCGATGGTATTCGCAGCCCATAATATTGAGGTCGAAACCTACATTTTGTCCCACTACAAATTTGGCTTTGGATAGCGCGATATTAAATTTTTTGAGAACAACCGCTAATTCCTCGCCTTGTTCTGTGGCTAAGGCTGTAGAAATGCCATGTACTTTTTCGGCATCATAGGGCACATTAAATCCATTGGGGCAAATGAGAAAATCTTGATGTTCAAGGCATTGGCCCATATGGTCGTGCAATTGCCATGCAATTTGGATACAACGTGGCCAATTGTCGGTGTCCGTTAGGGGCGCATTCCAACGCTTGGGCAGACCAGTAGTTTCGGTATCAAAGATTAAATACATGGCAAAAATTTGTGCTTAAAATAGAACTCTAAATATAGTATTATTTTAAGCAGTTGGGCTGGCTTTTTTTAAGGATTTATGAACAATAAAGATTAATAAAATTCCAAAAAAACCAAACGTTATGGTGAACTCATTCCAGTACAGTGTGTGACCTGAGTATGATCTGAAAAAATATTAGTGTTGTAAACAACAATAAATTTTTATAAACAGCTATATTTAAAGATTTGATACGTTGATAAGAAGCTCGTTAATCTTCAGTTGAATACCTTAAATTATAAAACACCCCCTCCGAAAAGTTTAAATATTTGGTGCCTGTACTGTCGTAAGAATTAAAATAAAATGTGCCTTTAATATTTTTGGTTTCAGCATTTACTTCTTCAATCGTCACTTTTCCATCACTCAAATATACGGGATATTCAACCCCATCATATTGTGTGGAATATATGATGTTTTCTTGTTTAAATGTTACCGTAGAGGTCTTGCCTTTTCCTAATTCATAAGACCCAACAGTAGCTGCAGGCAGTATAATTGTCATGGTGCCATAACCATCTGTTCCAGTAATTGTTAGTGCCCCCGAAGCATTTACACTCGCTGAACGCGAATTGGCTTTCCAAGTAAAATCACCCTGTTGTAATCCTTGTAAGGTTGGGGAACTCGTTTGAATCTCATCTTGACATCCAAAAAAAGAAAACATTACGAGTAAAGAAAGTGCAAAATATTTCATAGTTTTTTGATTTAAGTAGGTTGAATTTAACAACATCTATCAGCTCAAAAATATAAAAAATAAATGAATGTTTTTGTATTGAAAAAATATAGTATATTTGCCGCTCATTAATAACCGAGGTCGAGAACCTCACAAATTAATTTTTATGCCTGTAAAACTAAGATTACAAAGACACGGAAAAAAAGGAAAACCATTCTACTGGATTGTTGCTGCGGATTCGCGCTCAAAAAGAGATGGACGTTTTCTTGAAAAACTAGGAACGTACAACCCTAACACCAATCCTGCACAAATTGACCTCAACGTTGATGGTGCTGTAAAATGGTTAGAAAATGGTGCTCAACCTACAGATACGACTCGTGCAATTTTATCGCATGAAGGCGTTTTGTTAAAAAAACACCTTGCTGGAGGAGTAAAGAAAGGGGCTTTAACTGAAGAACAAGCGGAAGAAAAATTCCAAGCTTGGGTTGCAGAGAAGCAAGCTAAAATTGACGCTAAAAAATCTGATCTTCAGAAAGCCAAAGAAGCACAGGAAGCAAAAGCCCTTGCTGCAGAAAAAGCAGCCAATGAGGCGCGTATTGCTGCCGCTGCTCCTGTAGTAGAAGAAGCTACAGAAGAAGAAGTTGCTACTGAAGAAGTTTCAAACGAAGAAGAATAAAACATTTATTTTTTATACCTTTAAACCTGACTTAACGGTCAGGTTTTTTTTTGAACTTTTATGAAAAAAGAAGATTGTTTTTATCTTGGAAAAATCGTAAAAAAGTACAGCTTTAAAGGAGAAATTATAGCCAAACTCGACACCGACGAACCTGATATATACGAAAATTTAGACGCTTTATTTATAGACGTTAGTAACCGCTTGATTCCTTATTTTGTAGAAAAATCTCAGCTGCACAAATCTAACTTGTTGCGTTTAAAACTTGAGGATGTTAGCAGTGAAAGTGATGCCGATGCCCTCTTAAAAAAGGACTTATATCTTCCTCTTGCTCTTTTGCCAAAACTTAAAGGCAATACTTTTTATTTTCACGAAATTATCGGATTTCAAGTTATTGATGAAAATTTTGGCCCCGTAGGGCAAATCACAGGAGTGAACGACAGTACAACTCAAGCCTTATTTGAAATTGATCATCACGGTAAAGAAGTTTTAATCCCCATCAACGACGCTATTATTTCTAGTCTAGAACGCAAAACCAAAACTGTATTGGTAAAAACACCGCCTGGACTTATTGACTTGTATCTCGACTAATGCCTTTGGAAGCCTTTCAGTTTAAACAATTTGGTGTGGCACATGACCGTTGTGCTATGAAAGTAGGCACCGATGCCGTTTTACTTGGTGCTTGGGCTGCTATAGATCATCACCCTAATTCTGTTCTAGATATTGGTGCAGGTTCGGGAATTTTGGCGCTTATGCTTGCGCAACGCAGCACCGCTGAATTAATTGATGCCATTGAAATTGATCCCGAGGCCTATGAGCAATGTGTGCAAAATTTTGAGCAATCGCCGTGGGTAGATCGTTTGTTTTGCTACCATGCCAGTCTAGAAGAATTTAGAGAAGAAATTGAAGACAAATACGACCTTATTGTGTCAAACCCTCCATTTTATACCCATGATTTTGACACCAAAAATAACGCTAGAAATCTAGCACGTTTTGAAAATGCTTTACCTTTTGAACACCTCATTGCAAGTGCAAAAATGCTATTGTCCAATAACGGTGTATTTTGTGTTATTATCCCCTTTAGTGAAGAAGTTTCATTTTGTGCACTAGCCAGTAAAAATCAGCTTTATTGTAACAAAAAACTAAGGATACGTGGGCAAAAACATGGTGACATTAAACGTAGTTTATTGGCATTTTCGTGTATAAAACAAGATATTGAAATACAAGAACTATATCTTGAGGACGGACGACACAATTATAGTGGTAGTTACAAAGAGATGACAAAAGAATTTTATTTAAAATTCTAAACTCAATAAATTTATAAGTAAATTTGTTGATAGATAAATTAAATCATAGTTGATTTTTCTATAAAACCTAAACTAAAAAAACTTTTTGGTATGAAACCAGACCTCTTTGAAGCACCAGATTATTATAACTTAGATGATTTATTTAGTGAAGAACACAAGCTTGTTCGTGATGCAGCGCGTGAATGGGTCAAAAGAGCCGTATCGCCCATTATTGAATCTTATGCTCAAAAGGCTGAATTTCCAGAACAAATTATTGGAGGATTAGCAGAAATTGGTGCTTTTGGTCCTTACATTCCAGAAACTTATGGCGGTGCGGGACTCGATCAAATTTCTTATGGGTTAATCATGCAAGAAATTGAACGTGGAGACTCAGGCGTTAGAAGTACAGCTTCAGTGCAGTCCTCGCTCGTTATGTATCCTATTTGGAAATATGGTAATGAAGAACAACGCCAAAAGTATTTACCAAAACTCGCTTCTGGAGAGTTTATGGGAGCCTTTGGACTTACAGAGCCTAATCATGGGAGTAACCCTGGTGGAATGACAACAAATTACAAAGACATGGGTGACCATTATTTGTTAAATGGTGCAAAACTATGGATTTCAAATGCTCCTTTTTGTGATCTTGCAGTAGTTTGGGCCAAAAATGAAGAAGGTCGAATTCACGGCCTTATTGTTGAACGCGGAATGGAAGGATTTTCTACCCCCGAAACCCATAATAAATGGTCTTTGAGAGCTAGTGCTACTGGAGAACTTATTTTCCAAGATGTAAAAGTTCCAAAAGAAAATTTATTACCCAACAAATCTGGATTAGGTGCTCCATTAGGATGCTTAGATTCAGCACGTTATGGCATTGCATGGGGTGCTATTGGTGCCGCTATGGACTGCTATGATACCGCTTTGCGATATGCCAAAGAACGTGTTCAATTTGGAAAACCTATTGCAGGCTTTCAATTGCAACAAAAAAAATTAGCTGAAATGATCACCGAAATCACAAAAGCGCAATTATTAGCTTTTAGATTAGGCCAGCTCAAAAATGAAAATAAAGCCAGCTCTGCTCAAATCTCAATGGCCAAAAGAAATAATGTTGAAATGGCCCTAAAAATTGCACGTGAAGCCCGACAAATATTGGGCGGAATGGGAATTACCGGCGAATATAGCATTATGCGCCATATGATGAATCTAGAGAGTGTTGTCACCTACGAAGGCACACATGATATTCACTTACTCATCACGGGGTTAGATATTACAGGACTTAATGCGTTTAAATAATTTATTTTCCGTCTTTTTTTTAGGAGTTTTCTTTTTAAGCACCTCACTTTTGAGTTGTAACAAAAAAGCGGAAGTCCCTTATGTTCCACTCATCACAGACACGCAAAATAATGACGACAACGATGATGGTGATGACGAAGAAACAACTCCGCAAAGCTATAAGCTTTTAAGTCTTGGGGATAGCTATACCATTGGACAAAGTGTTTGTGACAGTTGTCGCTTTCCAGAACAATTAAAAGACAGCTTAGTTGCAAATTTTAATGACCAAGACACCTTTTCTCTCAATGTCATTGCACAAACAGGATGGACCACTACAAATTTAAAATCTGCGATTGCAAGCGCCAATTTATCTTCAAATTTTGACTTAGTGACTTTACTAATTGGTGTCAATAATCAGTATCAAGGTAAACCGTTTTCGCTATACGAAACCGAATTTGTAGAATTAACCAATACCGCTATTGCATTGGTTGGAAACGATGCCTCAAAACTTATTGTAGTTTCAATTCCAGATTATGCATATACGCCATTTGGTCAAAATAGCAATCCAGATACCATTTCCGAAGAACTCGAACTTTATAATAATTTTGCTCAAAATTATTGTGAAACAAATGGATTGAGTTATGTTTACATTACCGATATTACGCAACAAGGACTAGAAAACCCTGCATTGGTTGCCTCTGATAATCTGCACCCCTCCACTTTAGCGTATACTCAATTTGTAGAACGAATTTTGCCTCTAGCGATTGAAAAAATTGAATGATTTACTCCTCTGGAGCTAATTCTACTTCTAGCCCTTCCATTTCGGGTATCATTTGGATTTGACAGCCTAATCGACTGTTGGACTTTACATGAAAAGCTTCGCTAAGCATAGCTTCTTCATCGTCTGATTTTTCAGGTAATTCATGTGTGCTTTGTACATAACACTGACATGATGCACACATGGCAATTCCACCACAAATACCAATAGTTCCTTCTGGAGCAAGTTCATACATACGAACAACTTCCATTAGGTTTAGTGCCATGTCTGTCGGAGCTTCAATTGTATGAGTAACCCCCAATCGATCCGTGATTTTTATGTTGATATCAGAAGACATTAATCAATTGATTTTACCACACTTTTGGGTGCTTCTTTTCGTGATCCATCAAAACCATCTACCCCAGTTACTGTAGTATATTTGAGTACTAAACGTTTCCCTGGATTGATGATTTTATAGGCCGCTTGGCACATAAGTGTAGCTTCATGAAAACCACATAAAATTAGCTTTAATTTTCCAGGATAAGTATTGACGTCACCAATTGCAAAAATACCAGGGATATTGGTTTGATAATCAAGTGCATTATTGACTTTAATGGCATTTTTTTCGATTTCGAGACCCCAATTTGCAATAGGTCCTAGTTTTGGCGATAGCCCAAATAATGGGATAAAAGCATCAGTATCAATACGTTGTGGTATTCCACCAGTTTTTGTAACCTCTATAGATTCTAGTTTATTGTGACCAAAAAGTGCTGTAACTTCAGCAGGAGTTATTAAATTAATCTTTCCTTTGTTCTTTAAATCTTGTACCTTTTCTACCGAGTCTAAGGCACCTCTAAATTCAGTTCTTCGATGAATCAGTGTAACTTCACTAGCAACATCACTAAGAAAAATAGACCAGTCCAATGCAGAATCTCCGCCTCCAGCAATAACAACACGCTTGTTGCGATACACTTCTGGATCTTTAATCATATAGGCAATGCCTTTATCTTCAAAATCTGAAATATTTTCCAAAACAGGTTTTCGAGGTTCAAAACTTCCCAATCCGCCAGCAATAGCAACTACTGGGGCTTGATGTTTGGTGCCTTTGTTGGTCATTACAATAAACGAACCGTCGTCTAGCTTTTCAATAGTTTCGGCGCGTTCTCCTAGCGTAAAACCTGGTTCAAACTGTTTAGACTGTTCTAATAATTTTTTTGTAAGATCTCCAGCTAATATTTCTGGATAGGCAGGGATGTCATAAATAGGTTTTTTTGGATAAATTTCTGAACACTGTCCACCGGGTTGTGGCAATGCATCAATAAGATGACATTTGAGTTTAAGAAGACCTGCTTCAAAAACTGTAAAAAGTCCAGTTGGTCCTGCACCAATAATAAGAATATCGGTTTTAATCATTTTATGCTTCGATATTTATAACAGATTGAATTTGAGGGGCATACTTTTTTATGGTCATTTCCACCCCCGATTTTAGGGTCATTTGATTGACACTACAAGAAGAACAAGCTCCAATTAATTGTACCTTTACAACTTCATCATTTTCGATAGAAATCAAGTTGATATCACCACCGTCGTTTTGTAAAAAAGGGCGAATTTCATTCAAGGCTTTTTCAACGTTTGCTCTAAGTTCATTTGAATTCATAGTTGTATCGTTTTATTTTTTTACGGCACTACAACCCGCCATTGTTGTGATTTTGATGGCCTCTGTTGGTGGTAAATCTTTATTTCGTTGTACAACTTGCTGTACGACTTCTTTTGTAATTGCATCAAAAGCTGTTTCAATAGCAGTTTCTGTTTGCATGGCTGCTGGGCGACCAAAATCTCCTGCTTCTCTTATGCTTTGTACAATAGGGATTTCTCCTAAAAAAGGAACTCCTAAATCTTCCGCAAGATGCTTTGCACCTTCTTGACCAAAGATATAATATTTATTTTCTGGCAATTCTTTTGGTGAGAAATAAGCCATATTTTCTATAATTCCAAGGACTGGAACGTCTATGCTATCTTGTTGAAACATGGCTACACCTTTTTTGGCATCTGCTAATGCTACATTTTGTGGTGTACTAACAACCACAGCTCCGGTAAGGGGTAAGGATTGCATAATACTCAAATGAATATCGCCTGTTCCAGGTGGTAAATCAATCAATAGAAAATCTAATTCTCCCCATGCAGCATCAAAAATCATTTGATTGAGTGCTTTTGCTGCCATTGGTCCTCGCCACACTACAGCTTGATCTGTTTTGGTGAAAAATCCTATGGATAATATTTTAACACCATAATTTTCAATAGGTTTCATTTTTGAAGCTCCATCAACTTGAACTGCAAGTGGTTTTTCATGTGCGACATCAAACATTATTGGAACTGAAGGACCATAAATATCGGCATCTAAAATCCCTACTTTGAATCCCATTTTTGAGAGTGTTACTGCAATATTTGAAGTAACCGTTGACTTCCCAACACCACCTTTACCTGAAGCAATAGCTACAATATTTTGAATCCCTGGAATTGCCTTTCCTTTGATTTGATTTTTTGGTGTTGATGGCGCATCAACTTTTACGTTGACTTGAATTTTTGCTTTTGGATACACTAACTCATGAATCGCTTTCATGATATTAACTTCTGTACGTTTTTTTGCTTGTAAACTGGGGTTTGATATCGATAGATCAACAATAACCTCATCATCGAAAACAACAATATTTTTTACGGCTTTGCTTTCAATCATGTTTTTACCCTCACCAGGAATTGTGATGGTTTTCAATGCGTCTTCAATTGCTTGTTTTGTAAATTTCAAGGCGTGTAATTTAGATTTGTTCTAAGGTGCAAATATACGCTTGATTTGTTAAAAAAGCTAAAGTTCTTTTACAGGATCCCAAAAAACAGATTCAAAATTCTGAATTTGATTGTCTTTAACTTGAATGCCTTCATTTTCTAAAAGTTGCTGCATTAAGTTTATGCCATCAAAATGGTGTTTCCCAGTGAGGAGTCCTTTTCTGTTGACCACTCTGTGTGCAGGAACATCTTTACCATGTGAAGCCGTCATAGCATATCCCACTGCTCTTGCACTTCTTGGTGTTGCCAAATATGTTGCAATTGCCCCGTAGCTTGTTACACGACCAAATGGAATTTGACGTGCAACTTCATAACATTTATCAAAAAAATTTGAGGACTCTGACATGATTAACCCACTCGTATTAAATTAATTAGCGTAACAATTGCAACTGCTAATGTTATGATTGCAATAGAGTAATTCATGTTTTTTGGTGTCACAAATTTGGTGTTTTTTAAAGTATCAAAAAATAGTATATAAACATACAATGCCATAAATGTTCCCATTACAGCACCTGAAACATATGCACCTATTGTTGTGGGTTCTAATCTAAACCATTTAAAAGAAACAAGCGTTGTAACCATATAGGCCTGAAACGGTATTGGAAAAATATTAAGCGAAGACAAAAACACCCCTTGAAAAATACGACTTTGTTTGCTTTTAATTGAGGGCTCTACTTCAAGACTTTTTGGTTTTGATTTCGCTGTAAAAAAGAAATAAATAGACACCAATATGAAAATCACAAATGCAACACGCTTTAGAATTATTGTCACTTCAGGATGTTGATTGAGATATTTGGCAAAAACAGTAGCGATATAAACTTGCAAAGCCACTATTATACATACACCAATTGAAAACATAAATCCTCTGTTGTGTCCCTCTTTTAAGCTAATTTTTGCAGCAGTCACATTGAGTAGCCCTGGCGGTAGAACACCAATAAAAGCTATCACGAGACTTATAAAAAAGATGTATGTATTATTCAATTTCTAATTGATTTTGAATCTAATATAGGTAATTGCTTTGTCTTTTGCCAAATAGATTTCTTCATAATAGGTTTGTATTTCAGTCACTTCCTTTGGACTTCCCTCTTGTCGGTACACATCATGATTTGCATACTCAACCTCATGCCCAAGCCCGTGCAACAACCCAAGAGTGTAGCCATGCATAAACTCACTGTCTGTTTTGAGATGAACAACCCCTGTATTGTTTAAAACATTTTTATAGCGTTGCAAAAATGCAGCATTAGTCAAGCGGTGTTTTGTTCGTTTGTACTTAATTTGAGGATCTGGAAAAGTAATCCAAATTTCATCAACCTCATTTTGAGCAAAGATGTGTTCTATGAGCTCTATTTGAGTTCGAATAAATGCAACATTGGGCATTTGATCTTCAATAGCAGTTTTGGCACCTTTCCAAAAACGTGCCCCTTTGACATCTATTCCAATAAAATTTTTATGGGGATAGCGTTTGGCCAAACCCACAGTATATTCGCCCTTTCCACAGCCCAATTCAAGGACCAAAGGATTATTGTTTTTAAAAAATGATGAGCACCATTTGCCTTTCAACGAAAATTCAGCATTAACTAGCTCCTCTCGTGTCGGTTGAATGACATTGTGAAAGGTTTCATTTTCCTTAAATCTTTTCAGTTTATTTTTGCTCCCCACAGGTTTATATTTTCAGCAAAAGTAGGAAAATTAGGGTGAATTTATTGTTGTTTTTGAAGTGTAAATGAAAACTCACTTCCTATGCCATATTTACTTTCAATATGGATGGTTTCGTTGTGGGCTTCCAAGATATGTTTTACAATAGCAAGCCCTAGTCCAGATCCGCCTTCACTTCGCGCACCACTTTTGTCAACTCTATAAAAACGCTCAAAAAGTCGAGGAATGTGTTCTTCCTTTATGCCTTCTCCATTGTCTGTAACTCGAACCAAAACTTTGTCAGAATTTAAAGATTCTACACTTAATTCTGTGGTGCCATTAGCATGACCATATTTGATAGAGTTTACAATAAGATTGATTAGCACTTGCTGTATTCGCTTCATATCGGCATTAACAAAAACTGATGTTGGTGTGAGTTCATCAAAAGTCAAAGTGATTTTTTCCTTTTTGGCTTTCATTTCAAGTTGGTCAAAAATAGTTTTTATGAGCTCTATGATATCAAAATTTGATTTTTCCAACTTCGCATCACCAAATTCTATTTTTGTAATTGTATCCAAATCTTGAACAATATATATCAATCGATCTACGCCCTTATCTGCTCTTTTTAGATATTTTTCCAAAATATCTTTATCACTCATTGCACCATCCAAAAGCGTAGAAATATAGCCTTGTACTGTAAATAATGGTGTTTTGAGTTCATGGGCCACATTGCCTACAAATTCTTTTCTAAATTCTTCTCTAGCCTTAAAGGATTCCAATTCATTTTTTTTAAGTTTTGTGTATTTACTAAGCTCCTTACTTAAAAACTCTAAATCTGTAGATATTGGTGTACTCTTTACTGGGCCAGGTTCAGATTCTAAGAATATGACATCGTTATATATTTTTTCTATTTTTTTATAGATATAACGTTCAATACGGATTTGTACTAAAACAAAGCTGATGACAAAACACAAAAGTGAAGAAAAGCCTATTAATTTTAAATTAAAATCATTTGTAAAAAACAAAAAAACACTCATAGAGAGTGCGAGGAAAAACGTTAGGAGTAGTGCCGTTATGACTGCAAATTTATACGTCTTTTTTAGATTCATTTATTTTCAAACTTATACCCTACCCCTTTAATTGTTTTAAAGCATTTGTCTCCAAGTTTTTCACGCAATTTTCGAATATGAACATCTATCGTTCTTCCTCCAACAACGACTTCATTACCCCAAATTTTATCGAGAATATCCTCGCGCTTAAAAACTTTTCCTGGTTTAGATGCCAACAAATATAACAATTCAAATTCTTTACGTGGCAAAACAATATCTTCGCCCTTAAAAACTATTTTATAGGCTTCTCTATCAATAGTGAGGTGTTCCAACTCAATTAAGTCTTTAGATTGTGTATTAGAAGTCGTATTTAATCGTCTGAGCAAAGACTTGATTTTACTGACCAATACTTTTGGTTTTATGGGCTTTGTAATATAATCATCAGCACCAGCTTCAAAACCTGCAACTTGCGAGTAATCTTCACCTCTTGCGGTCAAAAAAGCAATTAGCGTATTTTCGAGTTCTGGAATTTTTCTAATCTGTTCACAGGCCTCAATACCATCCATTTCGGGCATCATAACATCTAAAATTATTAAATGTGGCTGTTCTTTTTTGGCCTTTTTAACGGCTTGAACACCGTTGTTTGCAGTACTTACATTATACCCTTGAGCAGTAAGATTATAACTGATAATCTCTAAGATATCTGGCTCGTCATCAACCAAAAGAATTTTTATGTTAGAATTATTCATTTCTAGTGTTATGATTTATACGTAAAGATATTGAATAAGACACGAATAAAAAAAATTGAAGTCATTCTTAATATTAGTTTAAAACACGCTTAACATTAGTTTCATACCAAAATATTGGTGAAAAAATTATTGGTTTTTGCTCCTTTTACAGATTTGGAACATTTTTTGATACTATTTTATAACCAAACTCTATTTTATGAAAAAAAACTACTTCATTATAATTGTTATCATATTTTCTCTTTTTTCCTTCGGACAAACCAAAGTTTTTATCAATGAAATACATTATGATAATGCCGGGGCCGACGCCAATGAAGGCATCGAAATAGCAGGACCTTCTGGTACTCATTTAAGCTCCTATGCATTAACGTTATATAATGGAAACGACAATAGTGCCCTCAAAACTATCAAACTTTCTGGGGTCATTCCAAATCAGTCTAATGGCTTTGGCACTTTGTTTTTCTCGATTATTCCTCTTCAAAATGGCGCACCCGATGGGGTTGCATTGGATAACAATGGAACACTAATTCAGTTTTTAAGCTACGAGGGAACAATTACTGCAACAGACGGTGTGGCTGTTGGCGATACCTCAACTGATATTGGTGTGGCGGAAAATGGCACCACTACTGTTGGGCATTCTTTACAGCTCAACGGCACAGGAACTGACTACGAAGATTTTGCTTGGAGCTCTCCAGCAGCAAGCACCTATAATGCGTTGAATACTAACCAAACTTTTTCTGCAACAGCGTCTGTAAATGATGTAGAAATTACAGAAATACAACTTTATCCCAACCCCACTAGTGAGGGAATTGTTCATTTAAAAACAAAAAGCCAAGACCCTATTTTTGTACAACTCTACAATGCACTGGGTAAAAATGTTTTTTCTAAGACAATAAATCGTGGAGTGCCATTGAATGTTCAAGATTTACCAGCTGGTGTTTATATGGTGCGCCTGACACGACACCACAAAGTATCCACAAAAAAATTGGTGATTAAATAATACGTCCTACCCTTTTTTGTTAATCTTTTAATTTATTGCAAAGTAAAATATAAATTTAGGTTAATTGATTGATTTTCAATTAAATTATATGGAATTCTGTTTCAAAATTAGTTATATTTGAAGGGATTAATCAAAAATTTAACTAATGAAACACTTTTACTTTTTACTTTTTACTTTTTTTGCTTTGAACCTGTCTTTTGGGCAGGTAATAATAACTGAAATTGCAGATCCAAATAACAATGCTAATGCAAGATTTATTGAATTAACTAATATAGGTCAAGATGCTTTTGAATTGACAGGTTATAACTTAATAAGATGGACTAATGACAATGCTAATCCAACTGCGTCTAGTGAAAAAGATTTAAGTTCATACGGTCTTCTTGGTCCTGGTGAGGTTTTAACTTTTGCTAACAACGCTACTGTATTTGAGGAGGTTTATGGTTTCGCCCCTACAGCATCTTTTTCAACAGGTGGTGTTGCAGATTCTAATGGTGACGATAATATTGCCTTGCGTAATGGATCAACAATTTATGATTTATTTGGCGTTCCTGGGGTTGACGGCACTGGGAATGCACATGAATTTGAAGATGGAAGAGCTGAAAGAAAGAGCACTGTTACAGCTCCTAGCGCAACTTGGGTTGCTAGTGAATGGAATGTTGATAATGATTCCGGGGGTGGTGATGGTCCTCAAGATGCTCCAAATGGGTTTGATCCTGGTCAATGGATAGGTCTATCCATAGGAAGTGACCCAACTTTAACAGTTGGATCTAACGTCTCAGGTTTAGATTACTTTGAAGGCTCAGGTCCATCAACTGAAGATAGTTTTTCAGTTGACGGAATTAATCTAACCAATGATATTACGGTCGACGCACCAACAAATTTTGAAATATCCTTAACATCAGGTGGTACATTTTCCTCTTCACTGGTTGTAACCCAGTCAGACGGAACAGCATCTTCCTCAATTTATGTAAGATTAGTTACAGGTCTAGAGCCAGAAACATATACAGGCAATGCAACCGTAAGTTCCATTGGTGCAGATAGTCAAATAGTTAGCTTGAGTGGAACAGTCACTGCTGCAGACCCACAAATTACAGTCACAGCCTATTTAGATGATTTTAATTACATCGCTAGTAATGGAGGGCCATCTGCAGAAGATAGTTTTTCAGTTGAAGGGTTATTTTTACAAAGTGATATTATAATTACAGCTCCAGAAAATTATGAAGTTTCTTTAACCACATCCACAGGGTATGCAAATACACAAAATATTACACCAGACCAATCTGGAACTATAGCTTCAACAGACGTTTTTGTTAGGTTGAAAGCTGCACTATCCACTGGAACTTACACAGGAAATATTATTGTTTCTTCAACTGGTTTAACAGAAGAACCCATTACTGTTTATGGTAATGTATACGGACCACCAACAAATAGTTTAGTAATTACAGGAGCATATGATGGTCCTTTACCTCAAGGCACTCCTAAAGGAATAGAACTATATGTTTTACAAGACATTCCAGATTTAAGTCTTTATGGAATCAGTTCAATTACTAATGGAGCTGGCACTTCTGCAGGAAATGTAGAATACAACTTTCCTGCGGATGCCGTTACTGAAGGAACATATATTTATCTTGCAACTGAAGAAACTCAGTTTAATACGTTTTTTGGATTAAATCCAACTTATGTTAACGGAGTTGTTGGTATAAATGGAGATGACTCCATAGAGCTGTATGAGAATGGGCAGATTATCGATACATTTGGGGACGTTAACATGGATGGATCAGGGCAATCCTGGGATTATTTAGATGGCTGGGCTTACAGAAATTCAAATACAGGACCTGAGGGTACAGTTTTTTCTCCAACCAATTGGACTTACAGTGGAGCAAATGCTTTTGACAACCAAACAGCAAACTCAACAGCATCAATTCCATTTCCAATTGGAACCTATTCAAATACAACAGCGTCAGTAAATAATAATCAGGTTATTAATTTTTCAATATTCCCTAACCCAACAAACACTGGATTTGTTACCATCAAATCCAACCAAGTGGGTGCGGTACAAGTCCAAGTTTTTGATCTTCTTGGAAAGGAAGTCATTAACACTATGGTCAATAATGAACGTATGGATGTATCAAACTTGAATGCAGGTGTTTATGTGGTAAAACTTACGCAAAATAAAAATACAACCACCAAAAAATTAATTATCCAATAATTGATTTTAAACCTTTTTTAAAAAGAGCGTTGCCCATGGCAACGCTCTTTTTATTTTCTCTATTTTTGTGGTGTATTTGTATAAGAAATGGATTACTCTTCAATTTTCGATATCAATTCTGAGGCAGCATTTACCGAAAAAGCACTTGAACTATTCAAATTTCAATTTGAAGAAAATCCAGTATACCGTTCTTTTTGTGACCTTTTGTACATACACCCCAGCGATGTCCAAAAATTAGAAGATATTCCTTTTCTGCCTATAGAGTTTTTTAAAACTCATAAAGTACTTTCTACAAAAAAAGATATTCAACAAACCTTTACTAGCAGTGGAACTACAGGAAGTGTGGTAAGCCAACACCATGTGGCCGACCTCAACATTTATAAAACAAGTTTTCAAAAAGGCTTTGCAGAATTTTATGGCAACATTAAAGACTATACCATTTTGGCCCTTCTCCCCTCCTATTTGGAACGCGATGGCTCTTCTTTAGTTTATATGGCAAATGATATGATTCAAGAATCCAAGCAGCCTAAAAGTGGGTTTTATTTGGATGATTTAGACGCATTAAAACAAACCCTTCTGGAGCTTGAAGCGTCAGGGCAAAAAACACTTCTTATTGGAGTGTCTTATGCGCTCCTGGACTTGGTAGAATTTCATCAATTTGATTTAAATCATACCATAATCATGGAAACTGGCGGTATGAAAGGCCGCCGAAAAGAATTGATTAAATCTGAATTACACGCCATTTTAAAAAAAGGATTTGGTGTTGATAAAATCCATAGCGAATATGGGATGACCGAGCTTTTGTCACAGGCCTATTCCAAAGGCGATGGCTTGTTTTTTTCACCACCGTGGATGAAAGTGCTCATTAGAGATCCTGAAGACGCTTTAACTATATTTTCAAAAGGAAAATCTGGCGGTATTAATATTATTGATTTGGCCAATGTCCATTCTTGTGCATTTATTGCGACACAAGATTTAGGGAAAATTCATGAAAACGAGACCTTTGAAGTGCTTGGACGTTTTGACCAATCGGATATTAGAGGTTGTAATTTGATGGTGCTTTAAACCGCACGGATAATAAAGGTACTGCGCTTGCCTCGATTCAAAATGATATAAGTATCATTAATTAAATCTGTAGTGCTTATTGTGTACTGTTCATTGACTTTTTCTTTGTTGACCGCAATTGAATTTTCTTTCAAGGCACGTCGCGCTTCTCCGTTAGACGCTAAAAAGCCGGTTTCTACCGAAAGCGCTGCAATCATGTCTAATCCCTCTAAAATTTTAGATTTGGACACATCGGCTTGTGGTACACCTTCAAAAACATCTAAAAAAGTGGCTTCGTCTATGGTTTGGATGTCTTCTTTGAAAGCCTTGCTGTATAATATTTGAGATGCTTTTTCGGCATTCTCACAATCTTCAACATCGTGTACCATGGTGGTGATTTCTTGTGCCAATCGTTTTTGTAATTGACGCAAATGGGGTTGCGCTTTGTGTGTTTCAATTAAAGTAGTAATCTCTTCTTGCTCTAAAAACGTAAAGATTTTGATGTATTTTTCAGCATCTTCATCGCTCGAATTCAACCAATACTGATAAAATTTATACGGCGATGTTCTTTTAGGATCAAGCCATACATTTCCACCTTCACTTTTTCCAAATTTTGAACCATCAGATTTTGTAATGAGTGGGCATGTAATGGCAAATCCTTTACCATTTCCAATGCGCCTAATCAGTTCTGTGCCTGTTGTGATGTTGCCCCATTGATCGCTTCCTCCCATTTGAATAGTACACTGATGTGCTTGATATAAATGAAGAAAATCATAACCCTGAACCAGTTGATACGTAAATTCTGTAAAACTCATACCCTCGTTACTTTCAGAAGAAATTCTATTTTTTACAGAATCTTTGGCCATCATATAGTTGACGGTTATATGTTTGCCCACATCACGAATAAAATCTAAAAACGAAAAATCTTTCATCCAGTCGTAATTATTCACCATTAAAGCGGCATTGGGTTGATTGCTTTCAAAATCTAAAAAGTGCGCTAACTGCTTTTTGATGGCTTCTTGGTTGTGACGCAATGTTGTTTCATCCAATAAATTTCGTTCAGCAGATTTCCCCGAGGGGTCGCCAATCATACCTGTTGCACCACCTACCAAAGCCACAGGTTTATGTCCACAACGCTGGTAATGCGCCAGTAACATAATTGGTACTAAGTTTCCAATGTGTAAAGAATCTGCTGTGGGGTCAAAACCTACATACGCAGCACGCATGTGCTCCAAAAGATGTTCTTCTGCACCAGGCATAACATCATGAATCATTCCTCTCCACTTTAGTACCTCTATAAAATTATTGGCCATTTTCTAAATTTTGTTAAACAAAGATAAAAGATTCAACAATGCCGAGAAAAGAAAATTCAGTAATTTCGCAACATGATTTTAGTTACAGGCGGTACAGGACTTGTGGGCAGTCATTTACTTTTAAAATTGGCTCAACAAGGCAAAAAAATTCGAGCCACTTACAGAAAAGGGTCGGATCTCGAACGTGTAAAAATCATTTTCTCTTACTATGCAAAAAACACTGTTGAACTTTTTGATCTTATTGAATGGGTAGAAGCCGACCTCAATGATATTCCAAAATTAACATCTGCCTTCAATAACATCTCATATGTTTATCATTGTGCAGCATACATTTCTTTTGATCCTTCAGATTATAAAAAACTTCGAAATACAAACATCAAAGGAACTGCAAATATTGTCAATTTATGTATTAGCAATGCTATTAAAAAACTGTGTTATGTGAGTTCAATTGCCACTCTTGGACACCACTCAAAAAGTATAAATGAAGAAACCTATTGGAGTGGAAATCAAGATCAAAGTGTATATGCTATTTCCAAATACGGCGCCGAAATGGAAGTTTGGCGAGGGACTCAAGAAGGTATCCCAGCAGTAATAGTTAATCCTGGAATTATTATTGGTCCAGGATTTTGGAATGCTGGTAGCGGACTCTTATTTAAATTGGCTTACAAAGGTCAATCCTATGCCACCAAAGGCGTTACCGCTTATGTCGATGTGAAAGATGTGGTTTTGGCAATGACGCAATTGATGAATTCATCAATTGAAAATGAAAGATATATTTTGGCGAGTGCAAATTTATCTTACCAAGAAATTATGTCTATGATTTGTAAAGCTCTACATGTGAAAAGCCCTAAAAAAGTAGCTTCAAAAGTTTTATTGTCTGTCGGATGGAGAGCAGATTGGTTATTTTCAAAAATTTTAAGAAGAAAAAGAAGATTGACTAAACAACTGGCCAGAACTTTGTTACAACAATCTTTTTATAGTTCTGACAAAATTCAACACGATTTAAAAGGATTTGAATGGACGCCAATCACTGATTCTGTTTCTGCAACGTGTCGATTTTTCTTGGCGAAAGTCGGTTTTTGATGCTGCGCTCTTTTCTATTGAATTCAAAAACTGTATCTCTTTGTTTAATTTTTGATTTCTTTATGGAATCATTTTTCTTTTTTTCTGCTTCAACTAACAATTCCATTGCTTTTTTATCTGATTCCAACTTTTGTTCCAAACGCTTGTATATTGAAGCGTAAACTTCATTATTGTTGGCATAGTAGGTATTACTATTTACAAATTGAAGACTATCAATATTGAATTGATCAAAAATATATTGTGAAGGATCCTCGATATGCTGTTCTAAAATTTTCTTATTGATCCCTTTAGCTGCATTCATTATCATAAATTGATATAAAACATCCACCATTTGTTCTTCAGAAATTAAATCGTCAGGAGCTTTATACGTCTCTCTATTACAAGAGATTAGTATAAAAACTGAAAAAATAAAACAAAATATTCTCATCGATTAAAGGTTAAACGCATTGCAGCATTATGATTAGAAAATTGTGCATTATGGTATACCAAAGAGCCATTTAAAATGGTATGTGTAATTCTTGATTTAAAGGTTGTTCCTTCAAAAGGAGACCATCCACATTTATAGAGGATATTGTCTTTTGTTACCGTCCAAGGGTTGTGAGGATCCACCAAAATTAAATCGGCATAGTATCCCTTTTTAATAAAGCCTCTTTTTTCAACTTGAAATAATATAGCGGGATTATGTGCCATTTTTTCTGCTATTTTTTCTATTGAAATTTGGTCTTGGTGATAGGCCTCCATTAGCGCTACAACAGCATGTTGAACCAATGGTCCGCCAGATGGTGCTTTTGTATATGGATTGTCTTTTTCTTCTTTTGTATGTGGGGCATGATCTGTCGCAATAACATCTATTCTGTCATCCAAAAGCGCTTTCCAAAGAGCCTCACGATCGGTACTAGATTTTACGGCAGGATTCCATTTGATGAGTGTCCCTTTTTTATCATAATCTTCATCTGAAAACCAAAGATGATGAATACAAACCTCAGCCGTAATTTTTTTATCTTTTAAAGGTATTTTATTGGTGAACAAATTCATTTCTTTTGCTGTAGACAAATGAAATACATGCAGTCGAGCTCCAGTTTTTTTGGCCAACTCAATAGCTTTTGATGACGATAAATAACAGGCGTCTTCACTTCTTATTA
>CBFHNG010000033.1:0-20068 GCA_965657165.1 Flavobacteriaceae bacterium | reverse complement strand
AACCCTAAAATCTAAAATACCATGGGAGTACTAAAAGTTATTGAAGTGCTGTCTAATTCCAACAAAAGTTGGGAAGACGCCACTCGAAAAGCCGTTAAACATGCCTCAAAAACTGTAAAAAATATACGATCTGTATATGTTCAAGATCAAAGTGCAACAGTTAATGGGGATGATGTTGATGAATTTCGTGTAAATTTAAAAATCACTTTTGAAGTCAACTGATGTTTAAAAAAAGTTAAAAAACCACCTTTATAAAGGTGGTTTTTTTATGCAATTAAATCTACAATTTTTTTGCCAACACTTGCACCAAGTGCTACTCCCATACCGCCCATACGAACACCCAAAAACACATGGTTTGAATGCTGTTTAATGATTGGTAATTTTTGTGGTCCAACCCCCATAATTCCTGTCCATCTGTGGTCAATTTCAACATTTTTATTTGGTAAAATTACAGTACGAAGAAGATGCTCTAATTGAGATTGAATTTTTGAGGTCGTTTTCATTTCTGTGGTCGTTTCATTGGCAAAATCTAAATTTCTTCCACCACCAAAAAGAATTCTATTATCTATATTTCTAAAATAATAATAACCACAATCCATGTGAAATGTCCCTTTTATGTGTAAATCTTGGATTGGTTTTGTAATAAGCACTTGTGCGCGTGCAGGTTGAAGATTTTGGGGTATTAATTGATTTGTAAATCCGTTTGTTGTTATGATTAATTTAGAGGAATTAAATTCAAAATGATTCGTTTTTACCTGAATAGAATTTGGATTTTCTGCAAACGAATCAACTGTGGTTGAATTCAAAATAGTGATACCAAGGTTTTGAGTTTTTTGAATTAATGCAGACATCATTTTCCCTGTATCTATTTGAGCTTCAAATGAATTAAAAATATATTGAGATTGAATCCCTTCAAAATGAAACTTATTTGAAACTAGAGAGAAAACATCGCCTTCAAAAACAGTTGAAAGCATCGCATTGATGCCATGAACTTTTTCAGCACATGTATTGAATAATTTTTGATTTTTTTCTAAGAATAATTCATATCCGCCATAAGACCTATATTCCAATGCCTCATCGCCAAGCATTTGTCGTAATAATTGTAATCCATTTACTCTATTTTTAAGTAATGACAAAACCTCATCTACAGAATGTGATTTTAAATCCTCCAAAATTTCACTTAAGCTCCCAAAACAAGCAAATCCTGCGTTTTTAGAACTTGCCCCTTGCGGAAGAATTCCTTTTTCTAGAACTAAAATTTTGGATTTTGGAAAACGCTTTTTAAGAAATACAGCCGTACTCAGCCCAACAATACCACTGCCAACAATGGTAAAATCAATGTTTTGTAACCATTCTTTTTGTTCCCAATAGGATAAATTCATCGCCTAAAGTTAATGGTTTTTAAAAAAAACTCCGAAAAATATTCCGGAGTTTATATGATGAATTAATTTGATGTTTCTATTACAAAATCTTCCATGAATTTTGTCGTATAATTTCCAGCAACATAATCTGGGTGTTCCATGAGTTGTCTGTGGAAAGGAATTGTTGTTTTTATCCCTTCAATCACAAATTCATCAAGTGCTCTTTTCATTTTATTAATGGCCTCTTCACGAGTTTGAGCAGTCGTGATAAGTTTAGCAATCATAGAGTCATAATTTGGTGGAATTACATACCCAGCATATACATGCGTATCTAAACGAACACCATGACCTCCAGGTGAATGTAGAGTTGTAATTTTTCCTGGTGATGGCCTAAAATCATTAAATGGATCCTCTGCATTTATTCGACACTCAATAGAATGCAAGTTTGGAAAATAGTTTTTACCAGAAATTGCAACACCAGAAGCAACTAAAATTTGTTCTCTAACAAGGTCAAAATCAATAACTTGCTCTGTTATTGGGTGCTCAACTTGAATTCTTGTGTTCATTTCCATGAAATAAAAATTTCGATGTTTGTCCACCAAAAACTCTACAGTTCCAGCGCCTTCATACTTTATAAATTCTGCGGCTTTTACAGCGGCAGCACCCATTTTTTTACGTAAAGCATCTGTCATAAATGGAGAAGGAACTTCCTCAGTAAGTTTTTGATGACGTCTTTGAACAGAACAATCTCTTTCGGACAAATGACAGGCTTTTCCATTGGAATCACCAATAATTTGAATTTCTATATGTCTTGGCTCTTCGATGAGCTTTTCCATATACATGTCGTCATTACCAAATGCAGCTTTAGATTCTTGTCTTGCAGAATCCCATGCGCCTTTCAAATCTTCTTCTTTCCAAACGGCGCGCATTCCTTTTCCTCCTCCTCCAGCGGAAGCTTTTAACATTACAGGATAACCGGTTTTTTTAGCCGTTTTTTTACACTCCTCAAAAGTTTGTATTACGCCATCGCTGCCAGGGACACAAGGGACGCCTGCAGCTTTCATGGTTGCTTTTGCATTGGCTTTGTCGCCCATACGATCAATCATTTCTGGAGAAGCGCCAATAAATTTTATACCATGTTCTTCGCATATTTTGGAAAAACGAGCGTTTTCAGATAAAAATCCATAGCCAGGGTGAATAGCATCTGCATTTGTAATCTCTGCAGCTGCGATGATATTGGCAACTTTCAAATAAGATTCACTACTTAGCGCTGGACCAATACATACGGCTTCGTCGGCAAATTTTACATGTAAACTTTCAGCATCTGCTGTAGAATAAACTGCAACGGTCTGAATGCCCATTTCTTTACAAGTTCTAATGACTCTTAATGCAATTTCCCCTCTGTTAGCAACTAATATTTTTTTAAACATCATTGTTATTTTAAAATGTTAATTTCCCTTTCTAAAGCAATTATTATGTGCTTTTGGAATTTATTTTAAGAAGGGTCAACCAAAAATAAAGGTTGATCAAATTCTACGGGTGAAGCGTCATCAACAAGGATTTTTACAATTTTCCCTGAAACCTCAGATTCTATTTCATTGAAAAGTTTCATGGCTTCAATAATACATAAAACATCACCTTCGGCAATGGATTGACCAACTTCAGCAAAGATTGGCTTGTCTGGTGAAGGTCTTCTATAGAATGTTCCAATTATAGGAGATTTTACGGTTATGTATTTTGAGTCTTCCGACGGTGCTTCAGCTTTTGGCGTTGCAGCTGCTATTGGCGCTACTGGCGCTGGAGCCTGTACTGCTGGCGCTGATGGCATTTGTACGGGAACTGTTACTTGTTGTACTTGTTGTTTATCGCCTTCATTTCCTGTACGAATAGTAATTTTTACATCATCCATTTCTAGCTTTACTTCGCTTGCGCCAGATTTAGCGACAAATTTGATTAAATTTTGAATTTCTTTTAAATCCATAATTAATGTATTTAGTTTAAGTTAGTTTTATTTTTAGTGTATGCCCATTTTAAATATATTGCTCCCCAACTGAATCCTCCTCCAAAAGCGGCAAAAATAACATTATCCCCTTTTTGAAGTTGATCTTCATAATCGTTGATGAGTAGTGGAAGAGTTGCAGAGGTTGTGTTGCCATATTTTTCAATATTCATCATAACCTTGTTGTCCTCCAAGTTCATTCGTTGTGCCGTAGCATCTATAATTCTTTTATTGGCCTGATGTGCAGCAAGCCACTGAACATCATCTTTTGTTAGATTATTTCGTTCTAATATTTTTACAGCAGCATCGGCCATACTGGATACTGCATTTTTAAAAACTGTTCTCCCTTCTTGAAAAGCATAATGGCCACCATTATCTAAAACCTCGTGTGTAATTGAATGAGATGACCCTCCATATGTTGCTTGTAAAAATTCTCTACCTGATCCATCTGTTCGCAAATATTCATCTTGTAGGCCTAGGTTTTCATTATTTGGTTCAAATAAAACAGCTCCTGCTCCATCACCAAAAATTATACAGGTTGCCCGATCTTTATAATTAATAATAGAAGACATTTTGTCTGCACCTATAAGAAGTATTTTTTTATAACGCCCTGATTCTATATAACTTGAAGCTGTTGACATCCCAAAGAGAAAGCTCGAACATGCAGCGTCCATGTCATAAGAAAATGCGTTGGTAGCACCAATTTGAGTTGCCGTATAGGAGGCTGTAGAAGCCGCTTTCATATCAGGGGTAGCCGTGGCTACAATGACTAAGTCTATGGTGGTGGGGTCTAGATTTGTTTTTTGAATCAAGTCTTCTGCAGCTTTAATGGCTAAAAAAGATGTTCCTTTGCCTTCTTCCTTTAATATTCTTCGTTCTTTAATTCCCGTTCTAGTAGTAATCCACTCGTCATTTGTTTCTACCATTTTTTCCAACATGGCATTGGTTAGAACAAATTCTGGGACGTATGCGCCTACAGCGGTTATTGCTGCTGAGATTTTACTCATATGTATTTTATTAAGGTCATTGATTTTGATGAAAAAACATCAAAAAACTTTAAAAAACGCATCAAAAATACTGTTTTTTGTTCAAAAATGAATAAAAATTATAAATTTTAAATTAAAAAAAAACGCTCATGGAGCGTTTTTTATTTTGTATGCTTTTGTAGTTTAGGCTACATTTTCTTCTGCTGTATTATCAATTAGGACTTGCCCTCTGTAATATAGCTTACCTTCATGCCAATGTGCTCTATGGTACAGATGTGCTTCACCTGTTGTTGGGCAAGTAGCAATCTGTGGTGTAGATGCTTTGTAATGGGTACGCCTTTTATCTCTTCTTGTTTTTGAGATTTTTCTTTTAGGATGTGCCATTTTTTATATTATTTATCCGTTAATAATTTTTTTAATGAATTCCAACGCGGATCAATATCGTTGTCAGAATTTTTATTTTCTAAGCTTTTTGGGCTTAAGTCTTCTAGTTTTTTGAGTATTTCAGAATTTAATGTCCCGTCTTTAACCCCTGGGTGCAATCGCTTTTGTGGAACAGAAAGCACTATTAGCTCGTATATATAATGTGCAACATTAATTTTATATTCCCCATGAGGAATTATCAATATTTCTTCATTATCATCATTATATTCAGCACCAAATTTTATAATTAAACTAAATTCAGAGTTAATTGGCTGATTAAAAGGTTCGTTTGTTAAGTCACAATTAAGATTTATAAGACCTTCAACTTCAAAATTTAACTCCAATAGAGTTGTTTTTTTTTGGAGTGTTAGTATGACTTTTAATTCGACATCATTAAACTCGTTATACTCAAAATGCTCAAAGAACGTATTATCAATATCGTACTCAAATATGTGCTCGCCAAGCTTTAATCCTACAAATTGAACTTCAAATGCTTTTAATGGCTTCATTATTGTGCATATTCGAGCGTGCAAATATATACATTTTTTTTAGGTTTTGCGTAAACTAGGATTATTTTTATTTTCGAGTTTTAGCTTGTTTCTTAAGAGGATTTTTTTTGAGTTCTGCATCCATGTTTCTATTCCTGTAAATTTCGATCCCCATAAAAATCGCTTCTTTGAATGAATCAATATTGGCAATTCCCTTTCCAGCAATATCATATGCTGTTCCATGATCTGGTGAGGTGCGTACTTTGTTCAGTCCTGCTGTATAATTAACACCATTGCCAAATGTGAGCGTTTTAAAGGGAATAAGACCTTGATCATGATATGTTGCTACAATAGCGTCAAAGTTTTGATAATTGTTTGATCCAAAAAAACTATCGGCAGCATAAGGGCCATAGATGAGCTTTCCAGAAGCTTTTATTTTTTTTAGAGTTGGTCGTAAAATAGCATCATCTTCTGAGCCAATTACACCATTATCCCCTGTATGAGGGTTGACACCCAGCACTGCAATTTTTGGAGTTCCAAGGGCAAAATCTTGTTTTAGAGAGTGATAAATAAGATTTATTTTTTTTGAAATTAGATCTACATTTAAATATTGAGGAATATCGCCAACTGGCACATGATCTGTTAGAAGCCCCACTCTAAGGGTGTCTGAAACCATAAACATCAAGCTATCACCTTTAAGCTCTTGATTTAAAAAATCGGTGTGTCCTGGAAATTTAAAGTCTTCAGATTGAATATTGTGTTTATTGATTGGTGCTGTCACTAGCACATCTACTTCATTTGCTTTAATGCTTTCTACCGCTGCTTTTAGTGATTGAAGAGCATACTGCCCTGCCTCTTGTGTTTCTTTGCCAAATTCAATTTTTACATCTTGTTTCCAAACATTTACCACATTTAGTTTCCCGTCAACAGCATGACTAGCATCGTGAATGCCATGAAAAGAAATAGAGCTTTGAAAATGTTTTTTTAAAAAAGATATTATTTTGGTTGATGCGAACACTACTGGAGTACAAAACTCAAGAAGTCTGTTATCTGAAAATGTTTTTACAATCAACTCACCTCCTATTCCGTTCAAATCTCCTATTGAAATGCCAATTTTTATTTTTTTTTCTTTTCTCATCAAAAATGATGTCTAATGTTTGTAATTTTACATTACAAATTTAACGAATAAAAAGCATGTTTACAGGCATAATTGAAGATTTAGGAGTAGTTGAAGCATTAGAACAAGAGAATACTAATTTACACCTTACCATAAAGAGTAAATTAGCTTCAGAACTAAAAATTGACCAGAGTGTTTCTCACAATGGCGTTTGTCTTACAGTCATAGACCTTACTGCGTCTAGCTATACTGTTACTGCAATAAAAGAAACCTTAGATAAAACAAACCTCAATAGTCTGAAGTTAGGAGATTGTGTAAACTTAGAACGTGGTTTAAAGCTCGGAGATCGTTTGGATGGTCATATGGTTCAAGGGCATGTAGATCAAGTGGGGACTTGTACAAATGTTGAAGCTCAAAACGGGAGTTGGATTTATACATTTGAATACAACCCCAAGCTAGGAAATATCACTATTGAAAAAGGGTCTGTCACTGTAAATGGTGTGAGTCTAACTGTTGTCAATTCAAAGGACAATGGCTTTAGTGTTGCTATTATTCCTTACACTTATGAACATACAAATTTTCACACTTTTGAAGAAGGCACTGTTGTTAATTTAGAGTTTGACGTGATTGGAAAATATGTTTCTAGACTACATACTAAGACTTCTCTTTCTTAATTAGTGCTTCATTTTGTTCTTCTAGCAAATCCTTAATTTTTGATAATAACTCAATATCTGCAGGTGTTGGAACGGTGGTATCTTCGACATTATTTGCTTGGTTTCTCAACTTATTAATGAATTTTACGACAATAAAAATAGTAAATCCAACAATTAAGAAATCTATTACAGTTTCAATAAGCAACCCGTAATCAATAGATACTTGGGTTGCCTCTTTGGTTGCTTCTCGTAAGATAATTTTCTTCTCGCCAAAATTAACCCCATCAGAAAGTAAGGATAAAGGTGGAAGCATTACATTCTTTACCAAAACATTGACAATCGCATTAAAAGACGCTCCAATAATGATTCCAATAGCCATATCCAACATATTGCCTTTTACAGCAAAGTCTTTAAATTCTTTTAACAATTTCATAGCATACTAATTTTATTCAAAAATAAAAAAAGCCTCAACAATTGTTGAAGCTTTTTTTTTAAATTAGATGCTACTATTTAGCCAGTCCAAATTTCTTTGTTTCTGGATCATGTCCTCCAATAAGTACTAGTATTTCATCGTCATGTCCTTCAATAGCAGACCAGAATTTTTTCCCAGCCTCATCCATTTCTACACTAATATTGGCCTGTTCAAAAGCAGCAAAATCGGCCCAAGTATCAAAAAATTGATAGGTATGCCAATCTGCGCCAGATCCATAAAGGTGACGACTTGCATAATGTGCTACAGCATGACCGTTTTCTTTTAGATTTTTTAAACTTCCATTTACAATACCTTCAAAAAAGTCTCTGTTTTGCCCCCACTTTACTTCATATTTACTAACAACAACAACTTTTTTTGTAGACCAATCTAATGCTTCTGACTCATAAACTAAACCTTCAAGACCCTCACTAATACGCACTTGATCGGAATGGTTATCGGCATACATACGTGTATAAGTTCTATAGTCAGAAGTCATTTGCTACTGAGCTTCTTCGTCAAGAGCCATTGCTTTTATATTAGCCTGTAGCGCCTTGTTGGCAAAATCTGAATCTTTTACTAAATCTTCTGCAGAGGCATAAAAATCGTAAAGAGCAAAGCTATAATCTCCTGCAAAAGCATGTGCAAATAGTCCCCCACCTTGAAGTGTTCTTTCGTCTGAAATTGAAAGATTTGAAAATTTTTCGTGAAGGGCTAAAAATTGATCTGCTTCTTCTCTAGGAACGGTTACGTAAGTAATATTTGCAACTTGTGCAAAATGTGAAACCCCAATAAAGAGACAAACATAGTGTAATAAAATTTTTCATTTTTTATTAAATTATTAGTTAGTTGATTATTGTGACACAAATCCTTGCTCAAAAGATGTTCTAACAGCATAAACAGCATCACCTGTATGAACCATAGGCCATGCCGAAGTCATCATTTCTGGATATTTAGATGCAAAATAAGTTTGCGCTTCAACAGTCATGTCATCTAGATCATCCCAACTATTAGCGTAAGCTAAAATTTTATATTGAAATCCAGCGCCAGTATGGTGTTGTAGTGCGCGAACACTTGTGCACTTTTTACTTTGTTTAAATCCGTCGTAAAAGACAAAAAACATCTTTTCAGCATCTAAAACAGATGCTGTTTGGGCTACTTCAAAATGTAGCTCATATACAAAACGGTCTTCACCTTGGGCGTTTAGTGAAACTGTTGTCATTAAAAGTAGTCCTAGTAATAATTGTAATTTTTTCATTGTTAAATTTTTTAGAGTTATTAATTTTTCAACATTGCTTTGAAGGCTTCCAAATCAAATTCATTGCCATAGAACATGGTACTCATTCGCATTACATCAGCAGCAATTTGAACAGCGGCTTTGAGCTCATCTTCGGACGCACCTAATCGTTTTGCTTGAGCAATATGAAATGGAACACAGTACTGGCATTTAGTTGCTGCAGCTGTAGCCAGAGCTGCCAAATGAGCTTCTTTTTCTTTGATAGGTCCATCTGTGTATATTTTCATCGATGCATCAAAATACGCATCTGATGCTTTTGTAAAATTTCTTGGATAGATACTATTGAAAGGGCTTTTTTCTAACAACGCTTTGTAGTCTGCATCTGAAATCGGTTCTTGAGCTTGTACGAATGCTGTCATTAGAAAACAAAGCGCTAAAATTAAATTGATTTTTTTCATTTTAATGTTTCTTAAGATTAATAATTATTTATTTCCCGTTTTGCATTGGGGTAGTGTCTGGCATAATTTTATTTAAAATAGTATACACAGGACAGAATTTTGTAAATGGACTTAGAATTTGCAAAATAGCAACGCCAACGGCAACATAAATCCAGTTCAATCCAAACTGACTTGCTAAAAGTATAGATGCTATATATAAAATTCCAACAATTCCATCATGGACTCTTACTTTTATGATATCTCTTTCTGAATTACTCATTTTTTTTTTGGTTTTTGATTAATAAATCCAGCCGCCTACATTTCCTCTGTATTCTGCAGGATAGGCCTTGATGCGTTCTTTTAGTGCTTCAGTCACATTCCCTCCAACAATAAGCGACTTAAATGAGAACATTTTCATAAATGTTTCAATATTAGGTCCATTTTCAAATTTATCGGCATGGAATATAAAATCTTCTGAGGTTCTAAATTTCTCAATAAGTGTTACTCTTTTTCCATCTTCGGAAATGAAATAACTATAATCGTATGTGTTTGGCTCGTTGTCTCTGATGAATTGATTTAGCTTTTTTGTAAATGCTTTTACATCCTCTTTTGAATACCCTGAATTTACAGCCATATCAATGGTTATTACCACCTTTGGTGAGGTGTTGCTTGTAGCGGCTTTCGCATTCATTTCTTTTGTAAAAACTGAGGTGTCAAAAAACTGTACTTCTTTGACAATCTTATCGTCTTCCCATTGATATGATAAGTGAAATGGAAAAGATACTTTTTGACCTGTATACTTTCCCTTGGCAGAAAATGTATTCCAAATATTAGTCCATACTACACCATTACTGTAGGTCACCGTTTCTACTTCAGACCCAAGAGCATCTCCGTTCATTTCCTCTACAGAAATGTCATCAAATAAATCATAAAGATTTTGTACAGCTGCAATAAAGCCTTCTTTGTCCAGTTTGTTCCCCACTGGATCTACAAATTGCATACTATCAGAAAAAATTTCTTTTAAATAATCAATATTTTCCTCTCCAACTTTTTCAAATAATGTTTTGATAGCTTCAGATTTTTCATCATTTGTGGTAAGTTTTGCATAAGGATTTTGGCAGGCGTAGAATGCTAATGCCACTAACAGAATAAGTACTTTTTTCATATTAAAATTAAATTGGTTGTCTAACGAAAATACTAAATATTACTTGCAAAACAAAATTTAATTTTAATACAATTTAATAAGAAAAATAGAATACGATTCTAAAAAAGTGAAATTATTATTGATTAGTTGTTATCAAAAAAGCAAATTGGAGGTTCTTGACCTTCAAATGAAACCGTTTGACACTGATCACAAATAACACTTTTAAAAAAACAACTGGCACGACTTGCTCTAAACTTAATCCCTTCAGTGTCTGTGTATATCCCATGTCCACCTTGTGGCTCAACAGTTAAATCACTACAGCCGCCTGCCGATTCCATAGCATTGTGAATACTTCTTGACCCCAACAAACTAAATCCAAGTTGATTGTAATTGTCAATTGGAACAACAATATCCAACGCACCATGAAAGGCAATTGTAGGAATCATTTCCTCTGCACTAAAAATCAAATTTGGTACACTTCCCCAATTATTAAACAGCCCAAGAATTGTAACATTGTCAGAATAGTTATTGCCATTTTGATGTAATGCGCCAAGTTCGGATTCTAAAGTTGGATTAATAAATCCCCATTCTTCTTCGCTAGCATAATTCACATATAAAGCCGTAACGGCTCCAGCACTTTGTCCGCCAACAAAAACATGCTCTGTGTCAATTCTATATTCCTCCGCTTTGTTGGCTAAAAACCGTAAAGCTGCGTTGGCATCTTGTTGCGCTCTGTATATTGCTTTTTGTGTGCTTTCGGGTAATTCAAAACGACCAAGTCTATATTCAATAGAAGCACAAACAAATCCTCTTTTTGAAAATTCAAGACAAAGGTCCTCTAAAAAAAGTTTGTTCCCGCCTATAAAACCACCCCCATGAATTAAAACAACTAATGGTCTTTTTTCCATAGGATCTATGTTTTGATTGGGTTGGTAAATATCAAGTTCTAAGTCTTGCATAATACCAAACCAATTTTCTGCTGTGGCATAGAGTATATCTTTTTCAGAATCTATTTGATTTTCATTGAAAAATTCAACGTCTGTAAAACGTGCATCTGAGGTGCAAAATTCGCTGTAAACAACAGCAGGGGGTATGGTGGTGGTTTCATTTTTGCTACAAGCAAAAAGTAAAAACAAAAAAATAATTAGTAATTTGTTCATTATTAATTAGTTAACAACTCAAATATAGTAAATTTTGTAGATTGAAATATTTGTATATTGAATCTAAAATGTAATTATATTATGAAAGATTTAAAATATTTGTTTGCATATACTGTCCCTATTTCGGCCTATATATCTTTTGTTTCTTTTGGAATTGGCACCTACACTGCAGTAATTTATGCTTTTGTTGTATTGCCTTTTTTGGATATTTTAACTGGTCAAGGTTCTGAAAACTTATCTAAAGACGAGGCATTGAATAAAAAAAACAAATGGATTTTTGATTTGATGTTATATTTAAATGTTCCTATTGTTTTTGGTCTTTTATTTTTAGCATTCTCAAAAATTCAAACAAATGATTATGCCATATACGAATTAATTGGAATGGGGCTTTCAGCTGGAATTTTATTGGCTACCAATGCAATTAATGTAGCACATGAGCTCGGTCACAGAAAACCCTATTTTGAACGCTTTTTGAGTAAATTGTTGTATATGCCATGCTTGTATATGCATTTTTATATAGAACACAATTTTGGCCATCATTTACATGTTGCTACACCAGAAGATGGGGCTACAGCAAAATATAATCAAACGGTATATTCATTTTGGATAACGTCTGTATCAAAACAATATGTAGATGCTTGGAAACGCCAAATACATCTTTTAAAAGTAAATAATTCCTCTTTTTTTTCTAGTAAAAATGATATGCTTTGGTACCATTTTATTCAACCTTTGTACCTGCTTACAGTATATTATTTCTTGTCATTGGAAGTGCTCATATTTGCGATTGCTGTTGGTGTTGTGTCATTTCTGTTCTTGGAAAGTATCAATTACATCGAGCACTATGGTTTGAAACGTTTTAAAACTCCCTCTGGACGTTACGAGCGTGTTCAACCTCATCACTCTTGGAATTCAAATTTTAATATTGGACGTATTGTTTTATATGAGCTCACAAGACATAGCGACCATCATTATAAAGCCTCAAAAAAATATCAAATTTTAAATAGTTACAAAGAAAGTCCAACATTACCTTTGGGATATCCAGCTTCTCTTTTGCTGAGTTTTATCCCGCCACTATGGTTTAAAATTATAAACCCTCTTGTTCCTTATCAGATGAAAATTTAAGCTAAACCCTAATTCTTTGGGTTATTTAATTTATTTGAAATTTAAAATCGGTGTAAAAACTTAAAATAGATTTGCTGATACTTTATTTTTTATGCTAAATTTGATAAATACTAAGTCTACTTAAAAGAACCAAATGCTATATCAACTAAAAAATAAAGTTTCCAAAAAATGTGGTTTTTATATTCGAAATCGAGGCGACTGTGTTAGATTATCAAGACTTATTCTTATTGAAACCAATATTGACCTGAGTTACAATACTTTAAGGCGATTTTATGGTATTGTAAGGGCGACAATCCCATCCAAAAACACTCTCGACACACTTTCAAAATATGTAGGATATAAAAATTTTATTGAATTTTGTGCAGCATATCCTCAAAAAAAGAATTGGGATATTAATCAAAAAATATTTAATAACATTGTTGTTGAACCAAAACAATCATTAAAATTAATAGAAAAAGAATTTCAAAAACCTGAAGAATATATAGAGTTATTAATCACCATTACAGGCGGACTTATAGTTACGAACAATTTAGATGCTCTAAAAAATGTGTTTAATTCTCCCCTTTTAGACCCTCGACGATTTAGTTATTCTGAACTTTTATATTTTGGAAATTGTGTTGGCCCAATGTTAAAGCAAATGAAAACTAATATTAGTCAACTTCAAGAAACAAAGTTTTTTTCGTCAACCATTTATAGCGCATTTATTGATATTTCCGGCCTTAATGGAAATTATGGGAAATACACCGAAAAATTAAATAAAACTACATCCAATAGAGAACACCTACTTTTTAGCAGCTGTCTCCTAGAATTGCGAAAGTATTTGAATAATAAAAACGTAAAGCCTGTAAAAACGACTTTAACCATAATGAATATTCATCCTATTTTATATGGACGGCTAATGAGTATTGATGTTTTAATTCAGAACAACCCAGAAAAGGTAAAACACACACAAAAGTATCTTAGTAAAATTGCTAATAGAAAGAATAAAATTGACTACCTCTATGAGTTTTTGTTTTCTTGTATATTGGCTGGGGAAATTGACCTCATGAAGTTTATTGTACAATCAACTGCGCACTACAAAATTTCTAAACCCTATTATCAAGAATACCATTACAGCCTGTTTGAACTTAGAGATGCTATTTTGAAAGTAGATTCTGGCAAAACCATTAATAAAGAACTTGTTAATTTAAAGGAAAATACGTTGTTTAGAAACAGTCACAGAGACTTTATTGATATATTTATAAGTGTTTTGGACTATCATAACTCTAAGCAAAAAAAGACAAAACTTAAGGCGTATATGCAATTGGTAAAACCTCTAAATTATCCCCTTTTTGATGAAGAATATTGTATTAATTACTTTGAACGTTAGTATAAAAAATAGAAAAACGGGAGGAGTTTTTTATTAAAGTTCTTGTTCAAGAATTTCAATTAATTGCTGACCCGTTTGGATATGATTTTCATAAAACCCTGTCAAGAATGAATTATTTGTGCCTCCGCGAAAAAGAAGTCGCATTATGATTTTATGTCCTGGATGGTTTTTTAAATCCTTGTTATAATTACCCATTAAAGTAAATAAGTCTGTATGAACAATTTCATCTAGTTCTGTATAGATATAGAAAAAGCCGTTCTTATCTAATTCCAGTTCAAGTGCATTGGCCCAATCCCTTTGATCAATTTCAAACATTTCAATTTGATTAATTTGATTGTAGTAATCATACAATAATTCTTCTAGCGCTTTGTTGTCTAAATATCTCAAAAAGCCCGAACTTTTTAGCGACTCAAAAGCGTCTTTATTATAATTTAATTGAACTTCAATAATCATTTCAAAAATTGCTTTTTGAATTTTTAATTGGTCAGAAAAATCATTTTCAATCAATGCTCTAGAAACCTCATTACAACTAAGTATGTGCTGTTGTCTAAACTTTAATAATCTGTTGGATTCTTTGATGTCCTCTTGAATATTGGTTATTATTTTCTGGAAATAATCATTCATTGCTTTTTCCTCAATACGAGATTGATTTAAATTATTGACTTGCAATGCAATTAAAATCCCAACAGCTACAAGAAATATCTCGCCAACTGCATATTTTAAATAACTAAAATTATTACTTGAATCTTGGCGGAAAGATCTAAAAATTTTCATCTTCAAATATTATTTATAACAATATTCATCACCAACATTATATGAGTCATAAACCTCCTGACTCACTTCCAAATTAACATCAGCATAGCCGTTTGGCAACCCATCATCGTCATTATTTGAAGTGTCAAAATCGCCTACCAATACAAACTCCCCATTTGTAATTGTTTTTTGTATTATGGTAAAACAATTTTGATCGTCGCCACAACAAAGAACAAAAAAAGTTAAGATTAATAGTAGTTTTTTCATAATTGAATTGTGTTATATTTCAAATTTAAAAAATTTAAGTTTTCTCTATTTAAGAGGATTAGAAAAAGTAGAATTGAAGGTATAAGATATGCCTATGGTTTAGTTACAGTCAGAGCTTAATCTCCAAAGGGAACTAAATACTCCGTCCATAAAAAGTTTACCACCATCACATTCAAATGCAATCTGTGTCACTAATTCATTCCCAAAATGTAAATCAACTCTTAATGTATCATTTTCAAATGTGTAAGGATTGGCTCCTGGAATTCTGTCTGATTCATCTAATGAATTCCAATAATCATCATCGCCAGGACAATCTAAACAATAGTAAGTGTATCTTAATCCATCAACGAACTCATACATTGTATTAGTATCAGATCTATTTTCACTTGGTGACCATATCCATTTACCCTCAATTGTATAAGTTGGTAATGGATTTTCTTCTGAATTATCCTCACTACTACAAGCGAAGATGAATAAAGCGGAGAGTAAGAGTAGTTTTTTCATTTATAGCTTATCAATTAATTGTTGTTTTAATGGATTAGCTTTACTATTATATTCGTCTTCGCTGATAATACCCATATCAAGGTATTTTTTCAAATTTTTTAATTTTTCAACTATTTCATCTTCGTTAAATTCAACCTTTTCTTTGTACAACCCCAAAGCTTCAATACTTAAATTAACCGCATTATACGATGATGGATTAATGACCCCAATACAAAACCCCTCCTTAGCTAAATAATCAGGAACAATGATTTTTCCATTTTTTGAATTTTCAGTTGAACCAATCTTATAAAAATTAAACGTAACTTTATCTCTAAATTTCCTTAAATTAATATTTTCATTGGGCATCAAATATATATCTACAGGTGCAACACCTACAGGAATTTTTAACTCATTTTTTATTCTTTGAGGAATCAAAGACAAAGCAACAGAAGAAACCCCACCTGAATAATAGCTAGCAATTAATTTACTTGCTTCAACTGCAGTATTCAAGTTTATTGGACTTGAAGCGTTTGAAGTTGAATAGCTAATTATAATCGATTCTACGTTATCGTTCTGTTTTGGGACATAGTATATTACTCTAGATTTACCCCCCATATATGATCTAGATCCACTATTAATTTTAGCTTGCTTACTAAACAATAACTTTTCTTTTAAAGTAAAGTTTTGTGCATTGAATTGAGATATTGTTAAAACAAATAATAATAATATCAATTTCTTCATAGTATTTAATTTTTCCTAAAACTAACAAAATTATTTCAAAAGATTAGTCCAAGTTTGATATATCTTAGCGCAGTAGCTTTGGAACAAAGCGTGTTGAGAAAACAACTAAAAGCCAATGTCTGTCAAATGTCTGTCAGTTTTTAGTAAATTTGAAGTGTTCTTTGAGATGTTTAAAATGAAAGTCGTGAAGTGCTTTTAGGTGCTTTTCGAAACGTGGTTAGAGAAGGTGAGAGCCCATAAAAAAAGCCCTACATCTCTGTAAAGCTTTTGCTCCCCCTATTATTCAAAGTTGCAGCACAACTTCATCCTTTAAAGGACTATTTATAAGAAAACAAGTCCTATGAAATCAAAGAAAAAGGTTGTGATACTCACAGAGAGTCAAGTAAAGTCACTAATGGGGAATCTCAGACTAGAAAGAGATAAGAGAATTCTAAATGAATTGAAGTTAGGGTTAAGAAAATAACACAACCTTACTTCCAAACTGAATCTTCTTTAATTCGACATCTCCATCAGTAAAAGGATAACCACATCTCGATAAATTTAGTTTAGATGTGTGTTCACTGGCATCTACCTTTTTGATGAAGTTAAACCCAATCTTACTGTTAAATACTATATTACCATACCCTAGTTTAGATACTGGAGATATCAATTTTTTCCTTTCATTTATTGGATCAATAAATGCTGTATACCATTTTACATAGTCCTTTAAGAGATTGTCTTCAAACCAAACCATTTGTTTTTCAACTTCAGAACTTATGAAACTTGTTGTTGACTTCAAATCTTGAAGTTTGTTGGTCAAATCATCTTGAAATTCCTTTAAGAGAATTTGTTCACCTAGAATAAAGTATAAACAGTTTAGAAGTAAAATATCTCTGTCTTTAGTTTCAGAACTTTTCCAGCTCGTATTTAAAATCAATAGAACTGATTTAAGAAACAATTGCTCTCGACTTTTAGACAACTTCTGATTTAATATTTCATACTCATAATCCTTATAACCGCTTGCTGAAACTAAAAGAAACTTCCCAAAAACATTAATCAAAAATCCTTTTACTGTATCAACAGATTCTGATTTAGATCCTATACTCAAGTAGGTTTCTTCCTAGGACATAGCGCGCATCCACAAACTATTAGAGACATTAGCATTAATTGAATATGAATCATATAAAATGCAGTCATGAGAACCATAATTTATAAACGCGTTAGTACTGATGATCAGGCAGATCGAGGGTACTCCCTGCAACACCAAGAAGATGTAATTAAACAATTTTGTAAACTACACAACTATCCAATATTGGACGTATATACTGAAGATTGCAGCGGCAAAAATTTTGATCGTCCTGAATGGAATAAAATTTTAAAATTTCTCAAAAAAAATCGTGGGAAAGTTGATCAAATTCTATGTCTTCGCTGGGACAGGTGGTCACGAAATGTCTACTTGGCATTAAATGAAATAAATAAACTCGAGAAACTTGGAGTACTCATATCAACTGTAGAACAACCCATAGATCTTTCAAATCCTGACAGTAAGGTTCTACTGAGTATTTATTTAACTCTTCCAGAAGTTGAGAATGATAAAAATTCCATTAGAACCACAGAGGGATCAAGAAGAGCGAGAATAGAAGGTTGCTGGACAGGTTCCGCTCCAAGAGGTTATGATAATTGTCGTGTTGAAGGTAAATCAACTCTTAGACCTAATGAAGCAGCACCTTACATTAAAGAATGTTTTGACAGGTTGGTGTTGGGAGTTTATTCTGCTAATGAAGTTAGAAAATATATTAATGAACAGAAATATCCTTACAAGGGTAAATCGTTCAATATCACCAAACAAACGTTTTACAATATCATTAGAAATGTTGTTTACACAGGAAAGGTCAAGGTTAAAGCGTGGAAAAAGGAAGAGGAACAAATTGTAATTGGGTTACACCCTCCATTGGTGTCGGATGAACTTTTTAAGAGGGCTAATGATTACTTGGACGGCAGGGTTAGAAATTTTGATTTTAAGTCTGATAAAACAGACCTATACCCCTTGAAGGGGTTCATGAAGTGTAGAGAGCATGGTAGAACGCTTACTGCCTACAAATCTCAAAGTAGAAACAAGGAATGGCATCACTATTATTTATGTACCAAACCCCGATGTCAAAGATTTCGTGTGGATTGGGCACACGAACAAATTAAGAAGTTACTAAACAAGATTTCTTTTACTGCTGGAATGGTTAAAGTATATAAATCTCAACTCGAATCATTAATCGATAGAGAAGATCTCACAAGAAAAACTGAGATTAATAAAATGCAGACTGATATTGAGAAGTTTATGACACGACAAACCAACTTGCAAAACTCATTTCTTGATGGAGATATCACTTCTTCTGATTACAACGAAATGAAGAGTAGAATCGAATCTGAGTTACATGACAAACAGATAAAGTTGGAACGGTTGAAGTCTACGAAGAGTCCTTTTAAAGAGTATTTGAATAAAACTCTCCCAATGATTGAAAACCTAAGTCAGTATTGGGATAAGGCGGATGGGAAGACCAAACAGAAGATTATTGGTTGCATCTTTACTGAAAAATTTGAAAATTTCGATTTTGAGAGTTGCAACCACATTTTCACTCCAGAGATTAAGTCTATTATGTTGGCAACCAATGTTTTAAAAAGTGGTAAAAATAAAAAAGAGGTCAAAAATGACCTCTTGTCTATGATGGCTCCCCCTATTAGTAAAAGTTGCAGCACAAGTAAATCTATTTGTGACTTAAGTTTTAATTACGATTTTGAATAGGGTCAGTATTTGGCATTAGCTTATTAAGAATGAAATAAACCGGGCAGAATTTTGTCATTGAACTTATAAATTGAAGTCCACCAACTGCTACCGCAATCCACCAAAGTTTAAGTTGGATGTGTATGGCGTTAAACCTGCAGTGAATTAAATAGTTTGTCCTATCAAAATTGTGGGTGCACCTCCGGTTGAAATTCTAGTTGCATCTGCGGCTACTTCTTGCATGCCATTGGAAGACATTATTCTTTCAAGTTGTTCCTGCGATTCAAATGGCATAATGAACATTAGATGGAACGGTGGTTTGCCTTCAGGACCATGTAAAAATCTAGTAACGCTATACGGCTTTTCACTACTTGGGATCCCTGTTTTGTCATGGAGTAATTTCAAATGATCATTATAATCTGATTCAAATTTTTCTTGATTTAGTGGCTGAGGATAAAGTACAGTTAGTTTCATAATTAAAGGGATTTTTAAGGTTTCATCTGAATTCTTTAGAAGCTAACTTAAAGGTGAAAATTGAAACATTTCATTTGAGATTCCATTAAGTTTTATTACTTCATCTCTTTCAGGAGTAGATAATAATTCTTTCAACTTACTCATTTCCACATCAAACATGAGAACAATGAAATTATGTTCATCTATTTTACTAATTATAGTTTTCGATTCATCACAACATTGAGCTCTTGTTTCTGAGAGCTTCATAAAGTCTTTATGCACTGCAGCATAACTTGAAGTACATTTTCCTTTTATTACTAAGTTCATTTCTATTTAATTATTCCATTGCTGCAATAACTGGCGCCCCTAAAAGTCCGGCAACACAGTAAGTGTTTGTTAAATCCACTAGCTCAGCAAACATTGCTTCACGTTGCTGACCTAAAGTCATATGCGCTTGTACACCTTCAGGCCCACTGTATATTTCAGTTAAACCATAAAGAGTGTTTCCTGTTTCACCACTATTGGGATCGAAAGGATTGTTGAATTCTGGGGATTTAAATACAGAATAAGATAATATAATTGGTTCTTGATCACCAGACAGGTGATGAGTCTCCCGCATAAACTGTTCATGTGTTGATATAAACTGATCCA
>CBFHNG010000032.1:0-20504 GCA_965657165.1 Flavobacteriaceae bacterium | reverse complement strand
GAAACCCTAACGAAGCCTTAGAGTTTCTAGATCCACTTTTACGATGCCTCAAAATTGAACGCCATGAATCAAGGCTTTCAGGAGACATAAAGCTTGCACACCTTGTGTGCCGAGGCCAATCCTACTATAATTCAGATTAAGCAGCTAAAGCGTAGTTATTCTCGCCGTTTAAATGTTGATATGGCCTTTTACGTGTATCAATATCATCACACGACGTGCTTACAATTCCATAGATCCTGCTGTCAATACCAGTCGACCCCTTTATTGTAATTCCTCCGAAAAGGAAAGCAAAGTTACAAAAAAACTTGTGTACACTCTCAAATCCATTTATTTTCGTACAAATACTTTTTTAGTTTGCCTATGAAATTTGCCGTCATCAAAGAACGAAAATCACCCCCAGACAGACGTGTAGTTCTTACACCAAAGTCGTGCCAAAATCTTCTTAATAAGCATCCCAAAGCACAGCTTGTTGTTGAATCCTCAGAAATTAGAGCATTTTTGGATGATGAATATTCAGAATTAGATATAAATGTCGCCAATAATATTTCGGATGCCGATGTGATGATTGGAGTAAAAGAAGTACCTATTGAGGCGCTTATCCCCAATAAAAGTTACTTTTTTTTTAGTCATACGATCAAAAAACAGCCCTATAACCGTAAACTTTTACAAGCAGTTTTAGACAAAAATATTACGCTTTACGATCATGAAACTTTAGTCGATCAAAATAATAACCGACTCATTGGATTTGGGTATTATGCAGGAGTAGTAGGCGCATACAATGGTATTCGTACCATTGGAAAAAAAATGAGTTGTTTTGAACTTCCAAAAGCCTCACACCTAAAAGGTCGTAAAGAACTTAATGCTGCTTTGAATTCGATTAAAATTCCTAATCTCAAAATTATACTCACTGGAACGGGTCGAGTGGGGCAGGGCGCCAAGGAGGTGTTGGATTTTATAAAGATTACACAGGTTAGTGTAGACGAATTTTTAAATCAATCCTTTCAAGAGCCTGTTTATGTACAGCTGGATGTTATGGATTATGTTAGTCGAAAAGATGGTGAAAAATCTTCAAAATCTAATTTTTTTGCACATCCTACCGAGTATATATCTTCATTTTCTAGATATACCAATGTTGCAGACGTCTTTATTGCTGGTCATTTTTATGGTAAAGGATCGCCCTATTTTTTTACTCGTGAGGAAGCAAAAGCCAATGATTTTAATATTAAAGTAGTTGCCGATATCAGTTGTGATATCGATGGTCCTGTAGCATGTACCATTCGTCCTTCAACAATAGAAAACCCGATTTATGGGTACAATCCCCATTCAGAATCTGAAGTGGATTTTAATAATCCAGATGCCATAGCAGTAATGGCTGTGGATAATTTACCATGCGAATTGCCTCGCGACGCCAGTGAAGGATTCGGAAAAACCTTTATAGAAAAAATTATCCCCGCATTTTTTAATGAAGACAAAGATGGTATTCTTTCGCGTTCCAAAATGACTGAAAACGGTGCGCTTACTTCAGCTTTTTCCTACCTTCAAGATTATGTAGATGACAAACAATAAGTCATAAAAAAACCTTTCCAATTGGAAAGGTTTTTGTAAAAAAATAATGTTTTATTAAATATTAGAGAACTCTAACATTTACTGCATTCATGCCTTTTCTACCTTCTTTTAGTTCAAATTCCACGCTGTCACCTTCATTGATTTCATCAATCAATCCAGTAACGTGAACAAAATGCTCTGTGTCTGAACCTTCTTCTGTAATGAATCCAAATCCTTTGGATGCATTGAAGAATTTTACTGTACCGTTTTTCACTGTAATAATTTTAATTTTAGACAGCAAAGGTAGGGTTATATAAATGAAATAACCTATATATTTTGTTAATATATGTAAAAATAAAAATTAGAACTCCAATTCAACCTGATTTGTCAGTAAATCTTCTATAGTTTCTCGTTTACGAATTAAGTGTGCTTTATCATTATACCAAAGCACTTCCGCTGGTCTATAACGCGAATTGTAGTTGCTAGACATCATAAAACAATAAGCTCCTGCATTGTGAAACGCCAAAATATCACCCTCTGCGATTTCTTTGATACGGCGGTTATTTGCAAAAGTATCGGTCTCACAAATATAACCTACAACAGAGTAAAAGCGTTCTTTTCCGTTTGGATTTGATATATTTTCTATATGGTGTTGTGCGCCATAAAGCATTGGGCGTATAAGATGGTTAAATCCAGAATCGACCTGTGCAAAAACTGTTGAGGTGGTTTGTTTTATGGCATTAACTTTTGTCAAAAAATACCCCGATTGACTTACAATAAATTTTCCGGGCTCAAAAGCCAAAGTCAATGCTTTGCCATAATTTTCACAAAACGTATTGAACCGTTCTGCAAGTTTTTCACCTAATTCCTCAATATTTGTTTCAATATCGTTGGGTTTATAAGGCACTTTAAATCCAGATCCAAAATCAATAAATGTTAAGTTTTTAAATTTTTTGGCGGTTTCAAATAAGATTTCACTGGCATACAAAAAGACATCAATATCCAAAATATCACTACCCGTATGCATGTGGATTCCATTGATATTCATTCCTGTATTTTCTACAATACGTAACAATAATGGGATTTGATGAATTGAAATTCCAAATTTCGAATCGATATGTCCTACAGAAATATTGGTATTTCCTCCAGCCATTACATGTGGATTAATGCGAATACATACGGGTGTTTCAGGGTGCTTACTACCAAATTGTTCTAATAAATCTAAACTGTCAATATTGATTTGAACACCCAACTCTGCTACAGTTTCAATTTCTTTTAATGATACTCCATTTGGGGTATAAATGATATTTTCTGGAGCAAAACCTGCTTTCAATCCAAGTTGAACTTCTTGAATGGATACCGTATCCAATGCCGCACCAAGTTTTGATACAAATTTTAGCACCGAAATATTAGTAAGCGCCTTTGCAGCATAGTGAATTTTGAGCTTTTTAACCCCATCAAAAGCTGCTGTTAAGCGGTTGTATTGTGATTCGATTTTATGTGCATCATATACATATATTGGACTTCCATAGTCTTCTGCGATTTGTAAAAGGGTGCTTTCTTTCATTATTTTTTATAAAAAATTAGGTCTCAAATGTATAATTTAATAGATATTGTTCCATGAAAATATAAATATTATTATTAATTTTGCACAAATTGTTAAATAATAAACAAATTGAAAACCATTGCTACATGTGTTCAGGAAATTTTAGTTGCTCGACCTTTTTTGGAAGAAGCTCTTTCTAGAAATATTATAAATTTTTCTGCACTTGCCAAGGATTTGAACTCTACGATTTCAGAAATGCTACGTAAACCTGTTAAAGATGGCGCTATAATGATGGCACTCAGGCGGTATAATCCACCTGTAGGCGGAAAAAATAGAATTCAATTGAACCAAGTTTTTAAAAACATGGGCGGCATTACTGTGCGTTCAAATTTAACCGATTTTACTTTTCAGAATTCAAAAACATTGATTCATAATCATTCAAAAATTTTAGCAGAAATTGACACAGATCGTCAAGTGTTTTATGCCTTTACTATAGGTATTTTTGAGAGTAATATTATTGTTTCAAGTTCAAAAAAATCAGCTATTCAGGAAATTTTTAAGAACGAAATTCAAATTGCATCACAAGACCATCTTTCAGCTATTAGCATTAATTTACCCAAAGGAAATTCTAAAATTGTAGGATTGTATTATCAAATTTTTAAGCGATTGGCTTGGGAAAATGTAACACTATATGAGGTTGTTTCTACAACCAATGAATTTACGATTTTGGTTGAAGATCATTTGGTAGACAAAGCATTTTCTGTAATAAAGGCCTTAAAGTCATAATTTTTTGATATTTACATAGTGTTGAAAATCAGCAATAAAAAATATTGGTAAAACGCATTTGGTTATTTACTTTTGTGGCTCAATTTTTTTACTGATTTTCTCAACGAGGGAAAACAAAATCAATTAATTAAAAATGAATTTACACGAATATCAAGGCAAAAATATATTGAACTCATTTGGGGTTAAAATTCAACGTGGTCTAGTGGCTACAACACCCGATGAAGCTGTTGCAGCAGCCAAACAACTCACCGAAGAGACTGGAACAGGTTGGCATGTAATAAAAGCGCAAGTTCATGCCGGAGGGCGTGGAAAAGGTGGTGGTGTAAAATTAGCCAAATCAATTGATGATGTTCGTGAAATTTCAAATCAAATTCTTGGAATGCAATTGATTACGCCTCAAACTTCAGCGGAAGGAAAAACAGTACACCAAGTTTTGATTGCAGAGGATGTTTATTATCCAGGACCATCAGAAACTAGTGAGTTTTACATGTCTGTTTTGCTCAACAGAGCCACAGGACGCAACATGATTATGTATTCTACAGAAGGAGGGATGGACATCGAAACAGTCGCCGAAGAAACGCCACATTTAATTTTTACAGAAGAAATTGATCCTGCTACCGGACTTCTGCCTTTTCAGGCGCGTCGAGTAGCCTTTAATTTAGGACTATCTGGGGCAGCGTTTAAGGATATGACAAAATTTGTATCAGCACTTTACACTGCATATATAAAATCAGATGCATCATTATTTGAAATTAATCCAGTATTAAAAACCTCTGATGATAAAATTATGGCCGTTGATGCAAAGGTTACCATAGACGATAATGCTTTATTTAGACATAAAGATTATTTAGAATTGCGTGACACTAGAGAAGAAAACCCAATTGAGGTTGAAGCAGGAGCCCTTGGGCTTAATTATGTAGACCTTGATGGTAACGTTGGATGTATGGTCAATGGTGCTGGTTTAGCCATGGCTACTATGGATCTCATTAAACAAGCAGGTGGCGACCCTGCCAATTTCTTAGACGTCGGAGGAACTGCCGATGCTGCACGAGTAGAAGCAGCATTTAGAATTATCTTAAAAGATCCTAATGTAAAAGCCATTCTAATTAATATTTTTGGAGGAATTGTACGTTGCGACCGTGTGGCTCAAGGTGTAGTAGATGCCTACAAAAATATGGGTGATGCCATAAACGTTCCAATTATTGTACGTTTACAAGGCACCAATGCTGATATTGCCAAGGAATTAATAGATAATTCTGGATTGGATGTGCAAAGTGCTGTTGAATTTCAAGAAGCCGCCGATAAAGTTCAAGCTGTACTTTCATGATAATCAAAAAGTTATAAAAATAAAAATCCAGTACTTTATTACTGGATTTTTTTTGTAAATATTTTTATATATCTTTATGTCAGATTTGACCCCAAATAATCTACAAAGTCATGACAAAAAAACTACTAATTCTCTCATTACTTTTAGTTCCTTTTTTGTGCTTCACACAGACAGAAAAGTTTATTCAAGCCTCTGTCGGTTTTGGGACGTCATTTTATGAAGATGATGTTGATATTCATGCTAATGGTTTTTTCTTACAAGGTGAATATGTTTTTAAATTTTCAGAACTTTTAGAAGTCAGACCGTATACAGGATTTATAGTTACCAAATCAAGAAAACCTAAAAAAGAGATTAATAAAAATTTCAGAGTTTCAACAAATGCTTTTTTCATGGGTGGAAAAGCACGATTAGTCATACCAATTCCATTTGTTGCACCATACATTGAGATTGGAATAGGAGCATCTTTAGGTCAATTTCTTACAAAAACTCAAGACTATTCATTTGAAGATGGAGGAGTCACATATCATATACCATTTTCTCTAGGGTTAAAATTGGGGAAAAATAGAGATGTTGATTTTGCATTTACATACCTTATGCACAATGATAAATATCAAATAGCTGGAGCGATGGCTTTTGGCTTAAATTTTCCACTTTCAAAAAGCAAAAATTAATATGCGCTGTAATTATTTAAATATTTACCTTTCGACTATCATTATTACATCAAGTTTTTTAGGAGTCGCTCAATCTTTTAAAGGCTTTGATGATCCAACTCATTATGTCTATAAACCTCATCTACATGATGACGATCAAAAGGCACCTTCCAATGTATTTTTTGCGGATTTTAATGGCGATGGTCATCAAGATTTTGTAATCGATGGTGCTATTTTTGGCCAATCATTAACTGGTGACTACATGCCCAATGCTTCTTTTTTTATCAATAAAGGGGATGGTACTTTCGAAAAAGAATTAGTATACAATAAAGGGAGTAGACATCGTATTATTTCAGACGTAAAAGATTATGATACTGATGGCTCAATGGATATTTTGATGGGTGATTTTTGGGGTAATAGTTTTAAAATGGTAAGTGTTTCAAAGCAACTTAATTTTTCTTCATTTAGAAATACTCCAACAAATACCCATGGTGGCACCACTAAATTTGCCGATTTAGATGGCGATAATGATTTGGATATCGTTTCTATTTCGGCAGGTTCAGGACATCCTGTAATGGTATGGATTTATGAAAATCAAAATAATATTTTTAAATTCAATAGAACCTATAAATTTAATTATGATGATGCCTTTTTGTATAATAATATTGAAATTAGAGATATCAATGGCGATGATAAATTAGATATTTTTATCTCTATTGAAGGTGGTGAGTTTTCTTTTTTATCCCTCATACAAGATACACCCCTAAACTTCTCTCAAAAACATCAAACTCTTGGTAAAATTAATGATCAATATGTGTATGTAAAATGGTGGCAATTAGAAGATTATAACCAGGATGGGTTTATGGATTTAATCTTACCAGAAGCCAATCATCAAAAAATTAATATTGGCAATGGGGATTCTAGTGTCTATGTGTGGTTAGGAAATGCCAATGCAGATTATAACTTATCAAAAACCCCTGATTTTGAACTCAAAATAAAACGTGCGGCTTCTCGGCTCTATTTTGTTGATTTGAATGATGATGGTAAGCGTGATATTATTTACCATGAGGCCTACAATACTAACATACCAGAACACAAAGAGGTTATTGTCTTGCTAAAAAAAGATACGAACAACTATATTGAAAATCAGCAGCTTACCCATGAAGCATCACTTTTGGAAAATTATAATCTCTATGGTGGCCTAGGGCTTTCAGATTTGAACAGAGACAATTCTCCAGATTTGGTAGTGATTCGTGATGGTTTTGTACAAGTGTTTTTAAATAAAGAAGGAACACCAATTGATGATGAAGACCCTGTAGCTGAGCAACATAAACCTTTAAAAATTTATCCCAACCCCACGCGAGATATTTTGAATATAGACAGTGGTCACTCTGAAAATAAAATAAAGCAATTAGAATTGTATAATGTTTTAGGACAATTGATTTATTCAATTCCCAAATCAACACCAAAACAATTGCATAAAATTGATTTCAGCGCTTTGTCTTCCGGATCTTATATGTTATCAATTACTCTGGAAAAAGGGGAACGTTTACATCGAAAGGTGGTGAGGTATTAAGACTTCAACCCCTCCAACTTTTTTTGATATGCTTTAATTTGGTCTCTAAACTTGGCAGCCATCATAAAGTCTAATTCTTTGGCGGCGGCTTCCATTAGTTTTCGTGTATCGCGTACTTTTTGTTCCAATTCAGGTCTTGATAAATATTCATTTTCTGGCTCTGCCGCATTAAGAGCCTCTTGTTCGTAGTAGTAAGTACTAACAGAATTTTTGGTTAAAGCATTATCCAAACTTTTATTGAGTGCTTTTGGCGTAATGTTATGTTCTGAATTATAGGCAATTTGTTTTTCTCGGCGGTAGGTGGTTTGGTCAATAGTTTGTTGCATACTTTTTGTGACTTTATCAGCATACATAATAGCTTTTCCATTAAGGTTTCTTGCGGCACGGCCAACCGTTTGTGTTAATGAACGGTTGGAGCGCAAAAAACCTTCTTTATCCGCATCCAAAATTGCCACAAGAGATACTTCAGGTAAATCTAAACCTTCGCGCAATAAATTAACCCCAACTAAAACATCAAATAATCCTTTACGTAAATCTTGCATAATCTCTACACGTTCCAAAGTATCTACATCACTATGAATATAGCGACAGCGCACTTGAATTCGAGTGAGGTACTTGGTCAATTCTTCGGCCATACGTTTGGTGAGGGTCGTCACCAAGGTACGTTCGTCTTTTTCCACGCGTTGCTGGATTTCTTCAATCAAATCATCAATTTGATTTAAACTAGGGCGCACTTCAATAATTGGATCCAATAAACCTGTTGGGCGAATAATTTGTTCTACAAAAACACCATCGGTTTTGGCCAATTCATAGTCGGCTGGCGTAGCACTCACATAAAGCACTTGATTTTGTAAACTCTCAAATTCTTCAAATTTTAAAGGACGATTGTCCATTGCGGCAGGGAGTCGAAAACCATATTCTACCAAATTTTCCTTTCGACTACGATCGCCACCATACATGGCATGAACTTGAGAAATAGTAACGTGACTTTCGTCAACCACCATCAAATAGTCCTCAGGAAAATAATCCAACAAACAAAACGGACGCGTTCCAGGTGCACGACCATCGAGGTAGCGCGAATAGTTTTCAATTCCAGAACAATACCCTAATTCGCGAATCATTTCCAAATCAAACTCGGTACGTTCTTTTAATCGCTTAGCCTCTAAATGTTTGCCAATATCCTTAAAATAATCATGTTGTTTAACCAAATCATCTTGAATATCTTTGATCGCATTTTGTAAAATATCAGGAGAAGTTACAAACATGTTTGCAGGGTAAATATTTACGGTTTCATAGACTTCAATAACTGAATTGTCATTGACATTAAAAGCTTCTATGGCTTCAATTTCATCGCCAAAAAAGTGAATACGAAAGCCATAATCTGTATAACTTGGAAATATATCAACCGTATCTCCCTTTATTCTAAAATTTCCATGATTAAATTCACCCTCCGTACGGGCATATAAACTTTGAACCAATTGGTGAAGTAGTTTTGTTCGGGAAATAATTTGATTTGTTTTAAGAACAATTACATTTTTTTGAAATTCCACAGGATTACCAATTCCGTACAAACACGATACAGAAGCTACCACAATCACATCGCGTCGTCCAGAAAGTAAAGAAGAAGTGGTGCTTAATCGTAATTTTTCAATTTCCTCATTAATGGATAAATCTTTTTCAATATATGTTCCAGTGACGGGAATGTAGGCCTCCGGCTGATAATAATCGTAATAGGATACAAAATATTCCACAGCATTTTCAGGAAAAAATTGTTTAAATTCTGAATACAATTGCGCTGCTAAGGTTTTGTTGTGTGCCAAGACTAAGGTAGGGCGCTGTATTTCTTGAATGACATTTGCAACCGTAAAGGTTTTTCCAGAACCTGTTACCCCCAACAACGTTTGGTATTTTTCATTGGACTCAATACCCTGCACCAATTCTGTTATGGCTTGCGGCTGATCTCCTGTGGGTTTAAATTCTGATGACAGTTTAAATCGCATAATACAAAATTACGGTAATCTGTTATGAGGTGCAAAACCATACGAACTTCTTTTACCTAAATCTCAATAAATCAATAATTTAAATACACCCAACCGGTTAGAGTTTCATAGCCTTCTTCGTTTAAATGCAAGACATAAAAATAAGTACCAACAGGTTGTTTTTTGGAACTTGGATTTGGTCCTCGGTTGGAAGTACCGTTCCATTTTAAGTCATTATTCCCTTCAAAAATTAAAGTTCCATAACGATTATAAATCAGTAAATTGTGATTTAAAAACACATCATACAGTCCTTGAATATTAAACCAATCATTCAGGCCGTCTCCATTTGGAGAAAAACCTTGAGGAATATTTATTGGACATCCATCGTTTGATAGCTCAAGCATGATGATATCACTATTGTTATCTTCATTAATCTCATTAAGACCACCATTTCCTGTACCATCGTCATCTACGACTGCAATGATTTCAAATTCTTCAGAAATATTAGAATCAATTTCGATAATAATTGAGGCTTCAACTGTTTCACCAATGGCAATGATTTCTTCAGTTTCTGCTTGTCCTATCAAAGCATTGTCAATATAAAAAGCAATGGGTGTTCCTTCTGGAATATCTGCAGTAGAATTAAAATTCGATACAGAGTAGTTTAAAGTTATATTTCTTGAAAAACATGTACTTTCGAAGTCTTCATCGAGTTCAATCGTAGCATCGGGAAGTTGACTATTGAGAACTGTAATAATATTGTTGATCATTACCAAATCTTGACCAGAGGTCAGCTCAATTGTGGCCGAAATATCACCAACATTTATAGTATTTTGGATGTTATAAAAATCGATATCCATATTATAAAGATTAGATTGACCTGTAAAGCTATTGGTGCCATTAAAAGCATTTGTTTCAGGGTTCAAAGGGGGATTGCTTAATACATATCCGTTCATTTTTAAGGATTCATTCACCGCAAGACTTGAATCGCCTTCCCAAGCAATAAACCCAATTTTTGCACCGTCCACATCCAAAACATTCAAGTTGTCGAGTTGAATGGTAATAGCATCAGGAACAGCTTCTAATCCATCATAAATATTGATCTGGTTCAATGGCAAATTCTGATCTTCATATATAACAACGATTGACCATCCAGCAAAATTGGTACCTGTTGAACAGTAGTTTTGTGAGATATTTATATTTTCTAAATCTGTTAGAGCATATGTTCCACTTCCATGTTCTTGAACAAGTTGTGAGATGTCAGTAAATGCAGCAAAAAATTTGCGATTTTCATCCAATTCGTAATAGAATGTTCGATCTGGAGTTATTGGAGTGTTATTCAAATTGATATCAAAATCGCCATCACCTGAACCCGCCCAGTACAGATATGCTGCAATTACCGTTTGGTTTGAATCAATATTTAAATCTGCTGAAGACCCTGTTAGTATACTGCAATTTGTAAATGCACCATTTTCTGAAGTATTTAGTGTATTTCCTATAGCCTTATAATCATAGCGACCATTGTGTTGGTGATACAGTGCTATGGATTGACTAAAGCTATCTGATGCTAAAAAAATAAAGCAACAAAACATTAGTCGTTTTATAGGTTTCATGTTTAACGTTTTAATGTAAAATGTCCCCTAAAGATACGATTATCTCCTAATTTAATGTAAAACCAATAGTCCGATGTTGGCATTGGGTTACCATTATAGGTGCCATCCCAACCTAAGCTGTTGTATAGTAATTGTTTTAAAAGTTTACCATAGCGGTCAAAAATATAGATTTCACTTCCAGATTGACTTGGGGTATTGATACCATAAATATGCCATGTATCGTTATAACCATCATCATTTGGGGTAAAGAAATTTGGAAATCCAATTACAGATATTGTTTCATTGGTAATGCCACAACCATTTTTATCTCTAACATAAACGGTATGAAAACCAGGGAATACATTATAGAAAGTGGTGTCATCTTGATACGGACCATTGATGTTGTCCAATGCAAATTCATAATCACCCTCACCAGTTGCAACAATAGAAATAGTATTATTTGAACTGACATCGCTAATATCTATAGTTTCAATGGTTGCAATATTAGAGTTAACTACAGTTATGCTTTTACTTTGTGAACAGTTATTGGCATTTGTTACTGTTACTGTATATGTTCCACCTTGGTTAATTTCAATTTCTTCAGTGGTTTCTCCACTTGACCATATATAACTATAATCCAATGGGTTACCAATAATTCCACTATTTAGATTTACAGGATCTGAGTTTGAGTCAATACAAAAGAACGTTTGATCATCTTCTTCAAGTTGTGGTAATTCAAATACAGTCAATTCTAATTCATTGATTCCATAACATTGATTGTTGTTTTCAATTCTTGCATAAATGATTTGATTGTACGCAATAGTGTTTGTAAATGTATTAGAAAGCGGATTTTGTTCTAATAACGCATTTTCGTAAGTTTCGTAATAAGCTAGATTATAATCTGATGGCAATCCAGCAAGGATACTTGGTGTAGCATCACTTAGTGTAAAAGATTTAAAACCGTCTTCAATTCCATCATCATCACAAGACTTCAATTCCGAATTATTTCCTGAGGTTAAACTCACTTCTAATGATATTTGAGAAATATCAAAGCAACCAGTATTGTCATTTATGACTTGAACATATATTATTTGTGGATTTGCAGTATTTGTAAAAGGTGCTGCATTAATTTCTCCTGTTGAATTTTGAGCATCACTTTCCAATAAGAAAAATTTTGTACTCAAACCTGAAACACCGTTGGTTAATGCTGAGTTTGCTTCGTCAAGATTAAAAATTGTAAAACCATCATTTACACCATCCTCATCACATTGAATGAGAGTGCTATCAAAAGCAACCGGGATTGGATTAATATTTACTGTAAACACAGTCGTATCATAACATTCTGTTTTCAGGTTATTTTCAATTCGAGCAAAAATTTGATATGAAAATGGTGTTGTGTTGTAGTAGGGTGAAGAAATGGGATTGTCATTGTTATTGGCATCGTCTTGCGTTAAGTGGTACGAAACACTAAATAGAGTGTTGTCTTGAGTACCTAAAATAGCGCCGTCAAAATTATTGAGGTTAATTTCTCTTTGACCATTAGCATTGTTTCCATCATTTAAATTGTCGCATTCTTCTACAGTATCAAAAACATTAGCCGTTGGAGTATCAAAAACAGTGAGGTTAAAAGACGTTGTATCGTAACAATTGGTATTGTTGTTATTTTCAATACGGACAAAAATTTCTTCGGTAGCATTTGTATTCTGATAGGGTAAATCAATAGCATTTGAATTACTTTCTGCATCATCTAAAGTAGAGTGAAATGTGATACTAAAATCTCCAGCATTTTGATTGTCAAGAACTTGGGTTTGTGCATCTACAAAATCAAAAATCAGTACTCCATCATCATTATCATCGCATTCAAATAGATCCTCGACATCATGTGCAGTAGGTGTTGCGCTAATATTTACTGTAAATTCAGTTGTATCGTAACAATCAGTCTTTAGATTATTTTCAATTCGCGCAAAGATTTGATATGAAAATGGTGTTATGTTGTAGTAGGGTGAAGAAATGGGATTGTCATTGTTATTGGCATCGTCTTGCGTTAAGTGGTACGAAACACTAAAAAGAGTGTTGTCTTGAGTACCTAAAATAGCGCCGTCAAAATTATTGAGGTCAATTTCTCTTTGGCCATTGGCATTGTTTCCATCATCTAAATTGTCGCATTCTTCTACAGTTTGAACAGCATTAGCAGTTGGAGTATCAAAAACAGTGAGGTTAAAAGACGTTGTGTCGAAACAATTGGAATTGTTATTGTTTTCAATTCTGACAAAAATTTCTTCTGTAGAGTTTGTATTCTGATAGGGTAAATTGATAGCATTTGCATTGTTTTCTGCATCGGCTAAGCTAAGGTGATAGGAAATCGAATAAACAGCAGTATCCTGTCCATTTATGATATCATCTCCAGATTCTTGAAATGTAAATGAAGAAACACCATCATTATTATCATCACAAACAAAGAGATCATCAGTTGGGAATGCTGTTGGATTTTGACTAATAATTATATCTTCAGTAAAAGTAATGACTTCTGTTCCTGCGGTAATTTCTGCAGACACTGTGTATGTGCCAGGAGTTGAAAAAATGTAATTGGGGTTATTTTCATTTGCAGTTCCAATACCATCACCAAAATCCCAAGCAATACTATCAAAAGTTTGTGTACTGTTTACGCTAAAATTTACGTCTTGACCAACACATGAATTTTCGAGCTGTATAGAAGCTAAGAAAAAAGATTGTATAAAAGGAGGAAGACCGATATTAGAAAAAGTTCCTGGTGCCAACTGAACTTGGTAGGGCACATAGTCAGCATCAATCCCGTAAGTATTTGGTTCATTTATTACATCTAATGACTGTGAATCTTCTGAGTTTGCAACATATACTTTTCCATTAGGGCCAAGTTGTAATGCTCCAATAAAATTAAAACCACTGTAGACCACAAAATCTGTTGATGCGGGATCACTTGTATTTAAATCAAATTGTGTAACTGAGTTACTTCCAGAGACATATAATTTTGAAGAATCTGGCGAAAATTCAACACTGTAGGGTCCAAAATTTGGTAATAAATTTATAGGATTTGATAAACTTCCCGTGGTATTATCAAAATCATAAATCCAAACACTTCCTGAATTGTTTGAGAAGCCACCTGGCTGGTTACCATTTTGACGGTGACAAACTGCAATTCTTGAGCCATCTGGGGAGGCTTTCATATATCCGATTGCATTTCTTCTGTAACCTTCAAAATTAATTAAAGGGATAATATTTGTAACTATAGGCGTTGTATTTACCCCAGTTGCATCAACTCTAAACGCATAAAAGTTATCTGTAAAATGTGTTAAAACCCAGTAGGATTGACCATCGCTATGTTCAACGGCTGTAATTTTTTCTGAACATTTATAGCTTTCTTGGCCTTGTTCGTTGGGGTTATAAGTAACAAGTTGTATGTTTTTTTCTGCACTAACAACGTTGCCGTTACCATTGTTTAATGTTAAATTAACTAATGAATAGGCAAAACCGTTATTAAATCCATCGTCCGCATCTGGAACGCCTCCGCCGCTATCATATTCATTTGTGGAACTACCATCAGCCTCTGCTGGTCCTTGACTTGGAAATGCAAATGCATTTTGATGATGAGGTTCGTCAACAGTAAATATGTAATATTGATTTGGATCACCTGGCTTTGGAACAATAAGCCCTGATGATGTACTCGAGGGATCACCCATCAAACCTGTTCCAGAGTTATAATCTGCATTGGACATGATGTTGTGGTTTTTATCCCATACATTTCTACCATCTGTATAAAACAATAAATTCCCGTTAAAATCAGAAATCGAAGAACAGCCTTCATTAGTATTAATTGTGTTAGAAGCGGCATCAGTAGAAGTGACAGTTCCGCTGCTAAGGTCAAAAATAAGACCCGCACCATTACCAAAATACCAATGAGAGGCCTCGGCTTGTGAATATCCAAAAAGGCTTATAAATATGAGGCAGCTAATAAAATTAAGTTTCATTAATCTTTAATATAATTTCAAATTTATAAAAAACTAAAGATTTAAATCTCTACTTAACATAACTTTAGAACAAATAATGAGCAGTAAAAGTTGAATTTATAAATCTCTTTTCTTTAGAAGGAAATAGGATAAAAATATAAATATTAAAATCCAAATTCCAACAATTATCATTGTTTCAAAATGTACGGCATAGTCGTAGTCTAAACTACTTTTGTCTGGAAATTTTGTTATGGCTATTCGTTGAAATGGTTGTTTTATGAGATTAGACATTGAAGTTAAAGGGAAGAAGTTTTGAATTTTTGAGGCGAGTTCTACATTAGATTTCCAAGCAATTAGCCCAAAAATAATCCATTCTAAAATAAATTCAACAAAAAGAAATGCCAAAGCAAAAGCCGAACGTTTTGCGAGCACACCAAGAAATAAACAAAATGAAAAGAAACCGACAAGCTTAAAAAAGTAAGCGGGTAAATATTCTATTTCTCTTATAATAATACCAAACTCATTGTAACTGGAGTATATTAGTCCTAAAATTAAAGAAATTAAAAATATAATGACTGTAGATACTAGAGAAAAAAACAGGATTGCATAAAACTTTGATAGGATAAATTCTTTCTTACTTAAGCCATCAATTAGGTTTTGTTTTAATGTTTTATTACTGTATTCATTCCCAATCATCGACACCACAACAATTGCAAAAAAGAATTTAAACAAGGCTGAAAAATAGGTAGTGACATGCCAAACTAACGGAAAGTTAAAAATTCCAAGTTCGCCAAGTTCAAGGGTAAAAAAACCAAAAAAGTTAATTTTTATTGAAGATAAAACGATGACACAAAGTGGTAAAATAAATGAAATAAATATCAGTATTTTACTTGTTCGGTTGAGTAATAACTTTTGTAGTTCTAATTGAAGAAGCTTTAAGTTCATATCATCTAAAAATTTTATTTGGAAATACCACTTGACTTTCAAACCCATTTTCCCCAACAGCAGCGACTCCAAAAAAGTAATTATCAACAACTAATCCATCTAATGTTAAAGAATTTTTTGAAACAATTTTACTGTAATCCCAAGTTGGTGACGTTGTATCTCGCCAATAGACCTTATAGTAGGCTGCGCCAGAAACAGCATTCCATTTGAGCTTAGCCGATGGTTCTACAATTCCACCAATGCTAACTTCAGTTGGAGCAGGGGGTGCCCAAGCTAAACTCGCTAAATTTATGGCGTTCACAGCAGTTAGTTTTTTGGCATAGTCAAAATTTACGTGCTCAAAAGTATCTCCATATTTTATGTCGTTTTCTGTTCTAATGTCTTGATGTTGTTGGGTATAATTTTCATGTGTTTCCATGATTCGAATACCAGCGTATCCAGCATCACAAAAAGGTTTATGATGACCGCCTCTTCCGAAACGATCTAACCTGTAAACCATCATTGGATTCATCTCTGGCATATACGTTTTAACCGTTTTGTAAATATAACGTGCAAGTTGTCTGGATATCCCGTCAACTTCGCCACCATAATAACGTCTTGATAGCCGTTGTTTTTCTGTTTCAGTAGGTGGAATAGGTTCAGAAAATATTCTGAATGAACGGTTGTCAATTACGCCGTCCACACCCTTTATATTTCCAATCATATCATTATTTAAAACGCCAATAATATCCCACTTTTTTTTCTTCGCAAAATTTGCCAATCCTTGCCCACCAAAAAGTCCTTGTTCTTCACCTGAAAGACCAACATAAATAATACTATTTTTAAATGAGTACTGACTTAATACTCGCGCCGCTTCTAGTGTGCCAGCAAGTCCAGAGGCATTATCATTGGCGCCTGGTGCATCAGAATTATAGTCGTTGGGATCACTAACTCTAGAGTCAATATCTCCGCTCATAATGATGTAGCGATTTGGGTATAAGGTGCCTTTCTGAATCGCAACTACATTTACAATTTCTACATCTTTTGTAATTCGTCCGTTTGTTCCTTTTTTTACAAGGTCACTCTGAAAGAAAACCTCTAGGCAATTATTACAATCGGAGGAAATTGTTTCGAACTCATTTTTTAGCCACCGTCTAGCAGCACCTATTCCCCGAGTTTTTGAAACGGTATCACTCAGTGTGTGGCGTGTACCAAAATCAACAAGTGTTCTAATATCGGATTTGATACGATGAGCACTGATTGCATCTATTATTTGATATAAATCTCTTTGATTTTGACTCCAAAGCGATATGGTTGATAAAACAGAAATAAATAAAATAAATTTAAATTTCATAAGATTAATGATTGTAGGACTTAACAATGTAAGAGTTTCAAATATAAGTCTATTTTTTTTAAAACAGAAAACGCCTCCACGGGTGTGAAGGCGCTTTCAACTAACCAACTAAACTACGTATGCATTAGAAGCAATACGTATTCTCTTTATTCACTTTCGCTGCTATGCTATTTCTAAGCGCTGCAACATTAGGATAATTTGTATATTTTGTAAAACGCTTTAGTCCCATAAGCATCATGCGTTGTTCGTCGCCTTCAGCAAATGATATAATTCCACTTTTCGCACTTTTTGAAATATTTTCAACAGCATTATACAAATATAATTGACTCATTTCAATTTGATGTTTTTGAGATTCTTCTCCATAGCGTTGAATGTTTTTTTCTGTTCTTAAAATTGCAGATTCTACCATGTATATTTCTATTAAAATATCGGCAGCATTAAGCATCAATTGTTGATGCTCTTCAATTTTAGGTCCAAACTTCTGAATACCTGCTCCAGCAACCATTAAGAAAACTTTTTTTAAGTTTTTTATTATGGCTTTTTCTTGCGACAAAGGTGTGCTATAATCAGGGGTGTCAAAAGATGGGATGCCCATAAGTTCTTCCTGAACTGCCATAGCTGGTCCTAGCAAATCAACATGTCCTTTCATCGCCTTTTTAATTAGCATTCCAATACAAATCATTCTGTTGATTTCATTTGTACCTTCATATATTCTTGCAATCCGAGCATCTCTCCAAGCAGCCTCCATTGGAGTGTCTTCTGAAAAGCCCATCCCTCCAAATATTTGAATACCTTCATCAGCACAATTCTGTACATCTTCTGAAATGGCTACTTTTAGAATTGAGCATTCAATGGCATATTCCTCAACGCCTTTTAGTTCTGCTTCTTGATGCGTATTGCCTTTTTCTAGACGAAGTGCAATACGGTCTTCAATGTTTTTTGCCGCTCTATAACTCGCCGATTCACCAACATAGGTGTTGGTCACCATTTCTGCTAGTTTATATTTTATGGCCCCAAATTCTGCAATTGGGGTTTTAAATTGTTGTCGCGCATTGGCATAAACAATAGCATCGGTCGTAATTCTTCGTTGTGAATCCAAACATGCAGCTGCCAATTTTATACGACCAACATTTAAAGCATTCATTGCAATTTTGAATCCATTTTGGCGTTCAGAAAGCATATTTTCTACAGGAACTTTTGTGTCATTAAAAAATACTTGTCTGGTTGAAGATGCTCTAATGCCTAATTTATGTTCTTCTTCACCCATTGTAATGCCATTGGAAGGGTCATTTTCAACAATAAATCCTGTGATGTTTTTATCGTCTTCAATTCGAGCAAATACAATAAATACATTACAAAAACCAGCATTAGAAATCCACATTTTTTGACCTGTTATGCTGTAGTGTTTTCCATCTTCTGATAGAGTGGCAGTGGTTTTTCCAGAATTGGCATCACTTCCTGCACCTGGTTCTGTAAGACAATAAGCGCCAAACCATTCACCACTTGCTAATTTTGGGACATATTTTAATTTTTGTTCTTCAGTACCATATAAAGTGATGGGCATTGTACCAATCCCCGTATGTGCACCAAAAGCAGTACTAAAAGAGCCTGTTCCACTAGATATATAATCACAAACTAACATTGTTGAAACAAATCCCATATCTAATCCACCATAGGCTTCTGGAACAGCAACTCCTAAAAATCCTAGTTCACCTGCTTTGCGCATCACTTCTTCGGTAAGGGCATAGTCTTTGGCTTCAAAGCGATCACGATGGGCAATTACTTCACGTTCATTAAATTCTTTAACGGCTTCTTTCATCATGAGTTGCTCTTCTGAAAAATCCTCAGGTGTAAATACCGCTTGACAGTCTGTTTCTTTTACTAGATATTGTCCGCCTCTTAATAATTCTTTTATTTCCATTTTATAATAAATTTGAGTACATTATTTTAAAAATTCAAAAATTCCACAAGCACCTTGTCCTGTTCCAACACACATTGTGACTGCACCATATTTTGATGTCATTTCTCTTTTTCGCATTTCATCAAACAATTGCACAGAGAGTTTTGCCCCCGTACATCCCAAAGGATGACCTAGTGCAATAGCACCGCCGTTGACATTAATGAGTTCTGGATTTAATTCTAATGCTCTGATTACTGCTAAAGATTGTGAAGCAAAAGCTTCATTCAATTCTATAAGTTCTAAATTTGATTGTTTCAATCCTGCTTGTTGTAATGCTTTTGGAATTGCTTTTACAGGTCCAATGCCCATTATTCTTGGTTCTACACCAGCAACGGCATAACTTACTAAGCGAGCAATAGGTTCTAAGTTTAACTCTTTAACTAAATCCTCGCTCATAACCATAACAAAAGCCGCTCCATCGCTCATCTGTGAAGAATTTCCTGCCGTAACACTACCGTCTTGCGCAAATACGGCACGTAGTTTTGCAAGTGCTTCTAAACTTGTACCTTTTCGTGGTCCTTCATCTTTGATTACTGTATATTTTTTTGTTGCACGTTTTCCATATTCATCGACATAAGTTTGCTCAACTTCAATAGGCACTATTTGATCTTGAAAACGATTTTCGGCTTGTGCTTTAAGGGCTTTCATATGCGAATGAAAAGCAAATTCATCTTGATCTTCTCTTGACACCTTAAAATCATTCGCTACAGCCTCTGCCGTATTTCCCATGCCCCAATAATAGTCTTCATGTCCAGAATTGATGGTATCATAATTCAATTCTGGTTTGAAACCTGTCATTGGTACTGCACTCATACTTTCTGCACCACCAGCAATAATACAATCAGCCATTCCAGCTTGAATTTTTGCAGTCGCAAGTCCAATGGTTTCTAGTCCTGAAGAACAAAATCGATTAACAGTTACACCAGGAACATCAACACTATTGAGTCCAATAAGAGAAATAAATCGTGCCATATTGAGCCCTTGAGATCCCTCGGGCATAGCATTTCCAACAATCACATCATCAATTCGAGATACATCCAAATTTGGAAGTTCTTTCATCATGTGCTGAATGGTTTCTGCTCCAAGTTCATCGGCTCTTTTAAACCTAAACAACCCTTTTGGAGCTTTTCCAACGGCTGTTCTATATGCTTTTACTATATATGCTTGTTTCATGATTTAATTTCTAAGAGGTTTTCCTGTTTTTAACATGTGTTGTATGCGTTCTAAAGTCTTACGTTCAGTACATAAACTTAAGAAAGCTTCGCGTTCAATATCCAATAAG
>CBFHNG010000031.1:0-21466 GCA_965657165.1 Flavobacteriaceae bacterium | reverse complement strand
TATATCCGTTTAATCTGTAGAGATCACGAATATGAAGATGGCGACCGCATAAAGTTGATGCTTAATAAGGTTACGATCCACCCCAATATTTTACTTCGAAATTCACCCTATATCATTGATATTGACTTGGAAGAAGGTCTAAACACCATACAGTTTTACGCCCTAAACGAAGGTTCATCAAGTCCAAATACGGCAGAACTTAAAGTCATTGACGAAAACGGTAACATTATTGGTTCTGGAAAATGGCTATTGACCACAGGTTATAAAGCAAAACTAATTGTTCTTCGTCAAAAATAATTAATCCGTAACCACAGCAACTGAAATAGGGGTATTACTCTTTACAACCACATAGGTTGATGTGGCATAATAAGCATCTCCATTGGCGCCATCATTTGTCCAATCCTCAAAATCATATTCAAAATTAAATGACGATAGTGCATTATCTAAAGCGTTGGTTCTAACCGGAACAACCATTACTGGGCACCACCCTAATTGAAATCTATTTAAATTTATTTACCAATACAAAAATTAGCAAAAATATTACCCAAAAGGTCGTCGGTAGAAATTTCACCCGTAATACGTCCAAAATGGTGTAAAGCCTCACGAATGTCTATGGCCAATAAATCACCCGAAAGTCCTGTTTGTAAACCATGTTGTACCTTTTGGATGTTATCCAGTGCTTGCCGTAAGGCATCGTAGTGGCGGGCATTGGTGATGATGGTGTCATTGTTATGAAGTTTACCCATTTGCACCAATCCCAAAAGTTGTTTTTTTAAGACCTCTACCCCTTCACCTGTTTTGGCACTTATTGTTAAATAATCGTACTGCTCAAAACATTTTTTGATAGTCTTCAAGTTTGAAGTATCCATTTTATTAACTACTACAAGTTGTTGTTTATCAGGATATTGCGATATTTTTTTTTCAATTTGATTTTTGATTTCAGAGTATGTTTCTTCTGAAATTTTACTTCCATCAAAAAGCTGAAGAACAACTTGTGACTGTGCTATTTTTTTAAAGGTTTTTTCAATACCAATCGCTTCCACAGTATCATTCGTTTGACGAATACCTGCAGTATCTATAAATCGAAATTTAACACCCTCTATGGTGATTTCGTCTTCAATAGCATCACGTGTGGTTCCTGCAATAGTACTAACAATGGCTTTTTCCTCATTAAGAAGCGCATTTAACAGCGTAGATTTCCCTACATTAGGTGCGCCAACAATAGCAATAGGCACACCATTCTTGATGACATTCCCCGTTGAAAATGAATCGATAAGGTATTTTAAGACTTTGACTATACGTTGTAGCAGCTCTTCAAATTGTTGACGATCGGCAAATTCTACATCTTCTTCAGAAAAATCCAATTCTAATTCAATCAATGAAGCAAAATTGAGGAGTTCTTGGCGAAGATTTTTGATTTCCGAACTAAACCCACCTCGCATTTGTTGCAACGCAATTTGATGTGCAGCAGCACTATCACTTGCAATGAGATCGGCAACCGCTTCAGCTTGGCTTAGGTCCATTTTGCCATTCAGAAACGCACGAAGGGTAAATTCTCCAGCATTAGCCGCTCGACACCCTTTTCGGATAAAGAGTTGTAAAATTTCTTGTTGAATATAACTGCTACCATGACATGAAATCTCAACAACATCCTCACCCGTATACGATTGTGGATTTTTGAATATACTGACTAAAACTTCGTCCAAAACACGTTCACCATCGATAATATGACCCAAATGCACCGTATGTGTGGGTTGATCAATAAGCTGTTTGTTATGAATGGATTTAAAAAGGATATTGGATATCGATAGGGCTTTTGTACCCGAAACACGAAGTACAGCAATAGCACCAGCGCCAGAGGCTGTAGCTAGGGCTATTATTGTATCGTTGTGTGTCATTTCTATTACTTTTTGACAAAAATATTAATATTACATCAAAACAATGTCGTATTGAAATTTAATTTAATTTTGCATAAAAATTTTGACCAATGACTTTACGTTACTTTTTTCTATCTATTTTAATTTTAATGCTGAGTATTGGATGTAACTCCTCCTCCTCAAAAACAACTAATTTTACTGTAAACATCGAAGCAGAAGGCATATTTGATGGGGTTCGTGCATATATCAAAAGAAACGAAAATGGAAAAACAACAACTGCTACCGATACTGCCATTGCTCAAAATGGCAAGTTTCAGTTTAAAGGGGACGTTTTAGCTCCAGAAATGCGTTTTATTACAATTGATGGTGTCAACGGTCAAGTGTTTTTTGTTTTAGAACCTGAAAACATCAACTTAACCGTATATAAAGACAGCATTCAAAAATCCAAAGTTTCTGGTGGTTTCAATAACGAGATTTTCTCGAAATACAGAAGCGGATTTGTAGCTATTACCACTAAGTTGGATAAATTACGTGAAGAATATGCCGCTGCAGCTCAAAACCCTAAAGTGGTTCAAGATTTACAAAAACGTAATGTTGAGCTTCGCGAAGAACTGAAGAATTATGGTTTTAATTTTCTTAAAGAATATCCAAATTCAGACTTTTCTTTAATGCTTTTAGACGGTCTTACATCTCAACCAAAATTTGACACCAAATCTGCTAAAGAAGTATTGGCGCTGATGAATGATGAGCTGCTCAATAAATCTACAAACATCCTTACGGTTCAAAATATTCAAAGTAAAATTAATCAAACAACAACCAACAAAAAATTAGCTGTTGGTGATATCGCTCCAGATTTTACGGCACCAAACCCCGATGGAACTGCGCTTACCATGAGCAAAATTAAAGGTAAAGTCACCATTATTGACTTTTGGGCATCATGGTGTAAACCTTGCCGTGTAGAAAATCCTACCTATGTACGACTTTATGAAAAATACCACAACAAAGGCTTAGAGATCATCAGTTTTTCTTTGGATAGAGAAAACCAAAAGCAACGCTGGGTTGATGCTATTGCAAAAGATAAATTGACGTGGTATAACGTTTCAAACTTAAAATTTTGGAATGACCCTGTGGCTAAGTTATACAATGTGTCGTCAATTCCTGCCGCATTTATAATAGATGAAGAAGGCGTTATTATTGCAGAACGTCTACGTGGAAGTGCATTGGAACAAAAAATTGCAGAACTACTCGACTAAGCCTACAGCTTATTTTTCCATTTTAAAAACAATAAAAGCCCTATTGGTGCCGCCAATAAGGCCACCATCCAAAAATGATATTCAAAAATCCAAGGGGCTAAAACTAAGGTCATTAAATATCCCCCTACTGCACCACCAAAATGTGCATCATGGCCAATGTTTCCAAGTTTGGTTTTCATACCATATATCGAAAATAACAAATACCCCACTCCAACAACATAAGATGGTATTGGAACAGGTATAAAATATATAAACATATGCATATCTGGTCGTAATAAAATGGCCGAATAGACAATCCCTGTGACCGCTCCACTCGCCCCAACAGCACTATAAAAAGGTTCGTTTTTGTGAAAATAAAACGACAAAAGATTTCCTGCAAGTAAGCTAAAAAGATAGACCAAATAAAAATTAAGCGCTCCCAATTGATTAATCACAATATGAGCAAAAAAATACAAAGAAATCATGTTGAACATAAAATGCTGCCAATTGACATGCAAAAACCCAGAACTTATCATGCGTATTTTTTCGCCACGCTGTAATGCTCCTATGTTAAATTTGTACTGCTCAAAAAAGGAATAATCTTTAAAACCACGCATGGAAAACAAAAGATTAGCTGTAATTACTATAAGGGTGTGGATGTTCATGGGTTAAAATTATTAAATCGCATAAATTAAATTATCTTTGCAGTGTAAATTTAAGACTAATTTATGCAATTATTAGCCTTTGTGCTCATCTATCCTTTACTTTGGTTGGTATCCATTTTGCCATTTCGTTTGCTCTATGCCGTATCAGATGTACTGTTTTTTTTGTTGTATCACGTTGTGGGTTACCGTAAAAAAACCGTTGAAGACAATTTAAAACTTGTTTTTCCAGAAAAATCCGATTCTGAACGGAAGCAAATTACAAAACAATTTTTTAGACATTTATGTGATATGATTTTGGAAGCCATCAAATCCATGAATATAAGTGTTGAGGACATGAAAGCGCGATTTAAATTTACAAATATAGAGGTCATTCAAGGTTACGAAAAACAGCAGAAAAGTATTGCTCTGATGTGTGCCCATTATGGCAGTTGGGAATGGATTTTTATTCTTCAAGCTTATACAAGCCATTTGACATTTGCAATTTATAAGAAGCTAAATAATGTTTATTTTGATAAATTGGTACGAAAAATTCGGGCAAGATATGATAGTTATTTAATCACCACCAAAGAGTCTATTGATGTTCTTACTGACAACAAAAAAAAGGGACTAATGACTATCAATGGGTTTGCTGCCGATCAAACCCCAAAAAAGGAAAAAGCATACCATTGGAATACATTTATGGGAATTGAAGTGCCCGTTCATACTGGAGCAGAAATGCTGGCCAAAAAACTAGATATGCCTGTGGTTTTTTTCTCTGTAAAACGTATAAAAAGAGGATTTTATGAAACCACATTTCAAACCCTAGCAGAACACCCCAATGAGTTTAAGGATTATGAGATTACAGATCAGTTTTTAAAACTTGTTGAAAACCAAATTCACGAAGCCCCACAATACTATTTATGGACTCATAAGCGTTGGAAACACCGCAAAGTTTAGGGCACTTATTTTGGTGTTCTTAGAATTTTTTCAAGTTGGCGCCCTTTGGCCAATTCATCAATAAGTTTTTCTAGTTGGCGACAGCGTTTATAGACGTTAAACTCCTCCGCGATGTCTTCAATGCGATAGCCACAAACAACCCCTTTAATCAAATGTGCATTGGGATTAATTTTTGCCTTTTGAAAAAACGTTTTATAGGTTACTTTTTTATCAATAAGTATTTGTAAGGTCTCTTCATCAAAACCAGTAAACCATTCTAAAACATGATGAAATTCTTCTTTAGTTCTACCGTTTTTTTCTAATCTATTGAGATATAAAGGATAGATGGACGCAAAGACCATTTGGGCCACCTTTTCGTTTTTTTCTGGGGTTACTTGCATGTTTATTTTTTATAGTATTGGTAACGGTCTCGTATAACCGTCAGTTACGGGTTAAGGTACGCATTTTTTTCGGTTTAGTACTGACGTTAGCAATTCCGACCGTGCTGTTCGGTGCGGGCGTAGTCTAATCTACCGAAATTGAGGTTAAGCATTGTTAGCAAATGGCGTTTTTTCGGCTGGCAATTTCAGTCCAGCTAGTATTTTATTCAATTCATTTAGAGAATCTTTGTCAATGAGTTCTGTATTAATTTTCAAATCCTTTTTTTTTGTTTTCAGCGTATAATCTTCCCCAAACTTTTTAATCCAATTTATTTCATCAAGATTTAGCTTTTTCCCGAGTCCATAAAGGCCATTTTTTCGAATAGTTCCATTTTCGATTGTCAGATATTGATTTGTCAAATCGTACAAATAATGTCCGATGTATAACATTCCTATTACTAAATAACCATAATCAGTCCAACGAATTTCGTCATCAGTTACTATACTTAAAGTCCCAAGTCCAATCCAAACTATTCCGAGAATTAAATTCACTCGTAATCTTTTCTTTTTGAATCTTATTTTCATTTGCGTTTCAGTTTTTTGTATCGCAGGTAACTATATAAAAATACGTATGACGTATATCGATTTTCCAAAAGCGAAACATTTATACTTCCCTGTTGTATTGGACACAGAAAAATCTAAAAAGTCACATTTTTTTTAAAGAAAAATTTAAAAATGTAAAAGAAGGATTAAGACAGGGCTTTGAGTTCAGCAATAAATCGGTCGGCCAATGCATCGGCTTGTTGTTGCGAAGGCGCTTCTGTATAAATTCTAATGATGGGTTCTGTATTGCTTTTTCTCAGATGCACCCAAGAGTCTGCAAAATCAATTTTAACCCCGTCAACAGTAGTTAAAGGTTCGTTTGCATATTTGTTTTCTATCAATTGTAGTAGTCCATCAACATCAATAGTGGGGTTTAAATCAATTTTCTTTTTACTCATATAGTACAAAGGATACGTTTTTTTGAGCGCCGATACTGATAATTGTTTTTCAGCCAATAAACTTAAAAACAAGGCAATGCCCACCAAAGCATCACGCCCATAATGGGCTTCGGGCAAAATAACACCACCGTTGCCTTCGCCGCCAATAACGGCCTTATTGGCTTTCATGGCATTGACCACATTCACTTCCCCTACTGCACTGGCGGTATAGGTTCCGCCGTGTTTTTCGGTAACATCTCTAAGGGCGCGTGTGGAGCTCAAATTACTTACTGTGTTGCCTTTGTTCTGGCTTAAAACATAATCGGCACAGGCAACTAAGGTATATTCTTCGCCAAACAATTCCCCTTTTTCGTCCATAAAGGCCAAACGGTCAACATCGGGGTCCACAGCAATTCCAAAATCTGCTCCGGTTTGTACTACTTTTTCAGAAAGATCTGTCAAATGTGCCTTAAGTGGTTCTGGATTATGAGGAAAATGTCCATTGGGCGTACAATGCAATTTAATGGGTTCTACGCCCAAACGTTCGAGCAATAACGGTACAGCAATCCCTCCCGTAGAATTGACACCGTCCACAACGACTTTAAATTTACACGATTTTATGGCTTCTACATCGACATAATCAAGTTCTAAAACTTCATCGATATGTAAATCAAAATAGGCGTCATTTACTGTAATTTTTCCCAAATCATCAACTTCTGCAAAGATCACTTCCTCGCTTTCCGCCAAATCCAATACCCGTTGGCTATGGGTTGCATTTAAAAATTCACCATTACTATCAAGCAATTTTAAAGCATTCCATTGTTTTGGGTTATGGCTTGCCGTTAAAATAATACCACCATCGGCGTGTTCCATTGGTACTGCAACTTCTACGGTTGGTGTTGTAGAAAGTCCCAAATTCACCACGTCTATACCCATTCCAACTAGGGTGTTCATCACTAAACTTTGAATCATTTCACCAGAAATTCGAGCATCTCTACCAATAACCACTCTATAATTGGTTTTTTTGCGTTGCTCCTTAATCCACATGCCATAAGCCCCCGCAAATTTAACCGCATCTATAGGCGTTAAATTATCAGAAACAGCACCGCCAATTGTACCACGAATTCCAGAAATTGATTTGATTAAAGTCATTTTAAGAAGTTTTTACAAATATAGGATTTCAATTCTAGTTTTATAAAATAGTATTCATAATTTTGACCCCATGAACTACCTCGCACATCTCTATCTTTCCGGAAAAAATGAAGACGTTTTAATCGGTAATTTTATCGCTGATAGTGTTAAAGGTTCATCATATAAAGCCTATTCTACAGACATTCAACGTGGAATAGTGTTGCATCGCCAAATTGATACCCACACCGATGCACACCCCAATTTTAGGACAAGCACCAAACGATTGCATAAAAATTACGGACATTATTCTGGAGTGATTGTCGATATCTTTTTTGATCATTTTTTGGCTAAAAACTGGAATCATTACTCCTCAATTTCCTTGGCCGACTATGCTCAAGAATGTTATTTCATTTTAAATAAAAACATCCAAATGATGCCTGAAAAAGCGCAATATATTTTACCCTATATGACCAAAGGCAATTGGCTGTTGAGTTACGCCTCTATTGAGGGGATTTCTAGTGTCTTATCAGGGATGAATAGACGTACCAATGGGCGTTCTGGAATGGATAAAGCAACTTTTGAACTCAATCAATATTATTCAGAATTTGAGGCCGATTTTAAAATTGTGTTTAAAGATTTAAAACATATGAGTGCTGCTTTTCTTAACCAACATTAGCTGATATAATTCCAAATGTTTTTATACTTTCCCATTTGGATATACGTGGAATGGATAGGCAAATGTTTGGGCAGACTAAGTTTTGGATCTTCCTTAAGTATGTTTTTGGCCCAAGTTCGTGCTAACGATAATAGCGCTTTATCTTGAACAATATTAGCGATTTTTAGCCGCAAAACGCCACTTTGTTGTGTTCCCATGATATCACCAGGCCCTCTTAGTTTTAAATCAACTTCGGCGATCTCAAAGCCATCAGATGAGCGTACCATAGTTTCCATTCGGGTTTTGCTGTCATTTCCGAGCTTATGGCTCGTCATTAAAATACAATAACTTTGCTCCGCTCCTCGCCCAACGCGTCCTCGTAATTGATGCAATTGAGACAACCCAAACCGCTCGGCACTTTCAATAATCATCACAGAGGCATTTGGAACATTTACACCAACTTCAATAACTGTTGTAGCCACCATGATTTGTGTTTCACCTTTCAAAAAACGTTGCATTTCAAAATCCTTGTCTGCAGGTTTCATTTGGCCATGAACAATCGAAATTTGATACTCTGGTGAAGGAAATTCTCTGGAAATGCTTTCATAACCATCCATTAAATCTTTGAAATCTAATTTTTGACTTTCATTAATAAGGGGGTATACAATATAAATTTGACGCCCTTTTTTTATTTCATCGCGAATAAATCCAAATACCTTTAAGCGGTTACTATCAAAACGATGGACTGTTTTGATGGGTTTTCGTCCTGGTGGTAATTCATCAATTACAGAAATATCTAAATCGCCATAAACAGACATGGCGAGTGTTCTTGGGATCGGTGTAGCTGTCATCACAAGAACATGGGGCGGAGAGCTGTTTTTGTGCCATAATTTGCTGCGCTGTGCAACTCCAAATCGATGTTGCTCATCAATAATGGCCAATCCTAAATTTTTGAATTTTACCTTATCTTCTAATATGGCATGAGTGCCAATCAAAATATGCAAACTACCATCCTCTAAACTGGTATGAATTTCTTTTCGTAATGCGGTTTTAGACGACCCTGTTAGCAACGAAATTTTGAGGCCTATAGCGTCACACATGGGTTTTAAACCGTTATAATGTTGTGTTGCTAAAATTTCAGTTGGTGCCATCAGTGTGGCTTGAAAATCATTATCAATCGCAATCAACATGGAAAGAAATGCAACAATGGTTTTTCCGGAGCCAACATCACCCTGAAGCAATCGATTCATCTGCGCATTACTTCCCATATCAACGCGGATTTCTTTTATGACTCGCTTTTGTGCAGCAGTTAAATCAAATGGTAAGTGATTGGTATAAAATTCATTAAAATAAGTACCAACGGTTTCAAAAGGAAACCCTTTAATTTTTGATTTATGGATTAGATTTTTATAAACCAACTGCAACTGTATATAAAACAATTCTTCAAATTTCAATCGAAACTGTGCACGGGCTAATAAATTTTGATTTTTTGGAAAATGAATATTTAGCAAAGCCTCTTTTTTTGATATTAAGGCTTGTTGTTCAATCATTTCATTGGAAAGGGATTCGGTAAATGTATTTCCCACCTGTAAAAACAAATGTTCCATAAGTTTACACAAGGCTCTATTGGAGATGCCTCTATTGGATAATTTTTCTGTTGATGGATAAATAGGTTGAATGGCAGAACTTAAACTTTTATCAAAATCTGTTTTGAGTTCCATATCAGGATGAGGCATATTAAAAACACCATTGAATAGATTTGTTTTACCAAAAATCACATAATCGGTATGTAATTTTAAACGCTCTCGAATCCACTTTTGACCTCGAAACCACACCAGCTCCATTTTGCCTGTTTCATCTCTAAACGTAGCTACAAGACGTTTACCTCGCTTCTGTCCTACTTCTTTAATGTCAGTAATTTGACCAATAATTTGTACTTCGGCATTGTTGCGCTCCAGTGTATTGATTTTATAAAACTGTGTGCGATCTATATATCGGTTTGGAAATAAATGAACAAGATCTTGATAGGTATGAATCCCCAACTCCGAGCGCAACAAAGATGCTCTGTTTGGCCCTACCCCTTTCAGATAGTCTATTGTTGTTTGTAAAACATCCTGTGACATGAGATTTATTTTAACAAAAGTCCAACTTCTTCTTTAAGAAATTCCAATGCCATTTCTGGTGAAACTTTTGCTTGAGAAAGGGTTTCAAACAATGGAGCTCTCATATCTTGAGCCGTTTTAATAGCTTCTGTAACTTCAAAATTTTGAATCCTTTGAATGCTACTGTTTTTGGCTGTTGTAAGCATTCTCCAACAGGTTTCAGAGACATAAATTTGTTGCGATAAATTATGCTCGTATTCTTGTTCTATAGTTTGAATTAATAAATCCTTGTAGGCCTCAGGTTGTGGCGCAATTGGTGCAACTCTACGCATCAACTGCTGCGCACTGATGCGTTCCAAAAACAACGTTAAACGTTCAAAAGCTTGTAGCCGAACGGGAAAACTTTCTTTTTTATGCATTTGATGCAACAAAAAATTTCGTCTATTGTTTTCATTTGCAGTATGTTCTTTAAAAAACAAAAAAGCAATGGCGCCAGTCACTAGTGCAGGTATGCAATAAACCAATAATCCCAAAAATTCTTCACCCATTTTATTTCATTTTTACGAGCACTAATTTAATAATTTCAGTTTAAATTTTATGAAATTGATGCCATAGAAAAAAATGGAACTAAAATTTGAATCAAATTACAAAGAATTGTTTATAATTATTCGTTAAACTCGTATCAAAAAAGGATTACATTACTTAATTTCACAGTTCAAATTTTTTTAGCTTGAAAACCTATCTAGAACAACTCAATGACGCACAACTTGCACCAACTTTACAGATGGAAGGTCCTATGATTGTCATTGCCGGTGCTGGATCTGGTAAAACAAGAGTTTTGACGTTTCGAATTGCCTATTTGATGAGTAAGGGCATCGATCCGTTTAATATTTTAGCACTTACGTTCACTAATAAAGCCGCTCGAGAAATGAAATCGAGAATCGCCTCAATTGTTGGTGATAGCGAAGCTAAAAATTTGTGGATGGGGACGTTTCACTCTGTTTTTGCTAAGATTTTACGCTTTGAAGCAGAAAAATTGGGCTACCCCTCTAACTTTACAATTTACGATACACAAGATTCCCAACGTCTTATTTCTTCCATAATTAAGGAAATGAAATTGGACAAAGATGTATACAAATACAAGCAAATTTATTCTCGAATATCATCGTATAAAAATAGTCTAATTACTGTTCGTGCCTATTTTCAAAACCCAGAATTGATTGAAGCCGACACCATGGCTAAACGCCCCCAAATGGGTGCTATTTACAAAGAATATGTCGATAGATGCTTTAAAGCAGGTGCAATGGATTTTGATGATTTGTTATTGAAAACCAACGAATTACTCACACGATTTCCAGATGTTTTAGCCAAATACCAAGACCGCTTTCGCTATATTTTAGTGGATGAGTATCAAGATACAAACCACTCACAATATCTTATTGTCCGTGCCCTTTCAGACCGCTTTCAAAATATTTGTGTGGTTGGCGATGATGCGCAAAGTATTTATGCATTTCGTGGGGCAAACATCAATAATATTTTAAATTTTCAAAAAGATTATGACGATGTCAAACTCTATCGATTAGAACAAAATTACCGTTCAACAAAAAACATTGTCAATGCAGCAAATTCTATTATTGATAAGAATCAAACGAAATTAGATAAAATCGTTTGGACCGCCAATGGAGAAGGACAAAAAATCGTTGTCAATCGATCTCTAACCGATGGTGATGAAGGGCGTTATGTAGCGAGTTCTATATTTGAAAATAAGATGAAAAATCAGGCAAAAGATGCCGATTTTGCGGTGCTTTATAGAACAAATGCACAGTCGAGGGCTATAGAAGATGCGCTTAGAAAACGGGGCATTCCATATAGAATCTATGGTGGACTTTCATTTTACCAACGCAAAGAAATAAAAGATGTTTTGGCCTATTTAAGACTCATCATCAATCCTGCTGATGAAGAAGCACTAAAACGTATCATTAATTTTCCAGCTCGAGGCATTGGCCAAACCACCATCGATCGACTTATTATCGCTGCAAATTCTGAAAATACATCAATATTTAATGTTTTAAAGCAAATTCAAACCAACCAAATTAATCTCAATGCTGGCATCAAAACAAAACTTTCAAATTTTTGTACGATGATTGAAAGTTTTCAGGTCATGAATCAAACTGCAAATGCATTTGAACTTGCAGAGCATGTGTGTCGTGTGAGTGGCTTGATAAAAGAATTCAAAAAGGACGGAACTCCAGAGGGTGTTACCCGAATGGAAAATATTGAAGAGTTGTTGAATGGTATTAAAGATTTTGTTGAAGGTCAACGAGAATTAGCGGATTCAAATGGCTCATTGGTAGAATTTTTAGAAGATGTAGCATTAGCAACCGATTTAGACAACGAACAAACTGGAGATGACGATAAAGTGGCCCTAATGACGATTCATTTGGCCAAAGGTTTAGAATTTCCATATGTGTATATTGTTGGTTTAGAGGAAGATTTATTCCCAAGTGCCATGAGCATGAATACAAGAAGCGAACTGGAAGAAGAACGCCGTTTATTTTATGTGGCTGTTACACGTGCCGAAAAGCAAGTATATCTTACTTATGCACTATCGCGCTATAGATGGGGGAAACTGATAGATGCAGAACCCAGTCGATTTATCGAAGAAATTGATGAACAATACCTTGAAATTACAACACCTAAAGAAGAACGACGCTTTAACCCAATGCTAAGCGCAGATATATTTGGCGACGTAGAACAATCGCAAATACGCTACAAAAAACCTTCTTTTTCTAAGCCAAAACCAAAGAAAAAACCAATTCAACAACCCCAAAGAGTAACCCCAAAAAATTTGAAAAAAATTACTAATACAAATAGTAATACAAATTTATTTGATAGTAAATTGACAGTGGGTAATGTTGTAAATCATCAACGATTTGGAACTGGCGAAGTCCTAAAAATTGAAGGTAAAGGCGCTGATTTAAAAGCAGAAATTAAGTTTTCTTCAGGGGTAAAAAAATTACTTTTACGCTTTGCAAAACTCGAAATCATCTCTTAATTTTTATGGCAGAGTTGTTAAAATTATATTCGGAAAACCCCCATCCAAGGACATTGGAAAAAGTGGTTAATGTCCTAAAACAAGGCGGATTGGTGATTTATCCAACCGATACCGTATATGCACTTGGTTGTGATGTTAAAAACATCAAAGCTATGGAGCGTATTGCTCGAATAAAGGGCGTCAAATTGGAACGTGCACAATTTTCATTTATCTGTCATGATTTAAGTCATTTGAGCGATTATACCGCACAACTAGACACTTCAATATTTAAACTTCTAAAGCGCTATTTTCCAGGACCCTACACCTTTATTTTACCAAGTAACAAAGCCCTTCCCCATCCCTTTAAAAAAAGAAAAACTGTAGGAATTCGTGTGCCAGATCATCCGATTGCTTTGGAGCTTGTAAAACGATTGGGCAACCCTATCGTTTCAACGTCCATACGCGATGAGGATGATGTGATAGAATACACCACCGATCCGGAATTGATTTTTGAAAAATGGTATAAATTGACGGATATTGTGATTGATAATGGCTTTGGAGGAAATAGGGCATCAACAGTGGTTGATTTGACACAAGACCCCGCTGTATTAGTAAGAGAAGGAAAAGGTGAAGTAGATTTTTTATAAAACCAAATGACAACATTAAAGACCCATACATTTGAAGAATTTATAGAAGTTAAAGGAGCACGTGCGCATAATTTAAAAGATATTGATGTCAATATTCCAAGAGATCAGCTTGTTGTGATTACAGGACTTTCTGGAAGTGGAAAATCTTCATTGGCTTTTGATACTATTTATGCTGAAGGTCAGCGGCGCTATATCGAAACTTTTTCTGCCTATGCACGACAATTTTTGGGGTCTTTAGAACGTCCAGATGTTGATAAAATAGATGGGCTTTCCCCTGTTATTGCAATCGAACAAAAAACAACGAGCAAATCGCCACGATCGACTGTTGGCACGATCACAGAGGTCTATGATTTTTTAAGATTATTGTTTGCACGCGCAGCAGATGCTTACAGCTACAATACCAACGAAAAAATGGTAAGCTATAGCAATGATCAAATCAAAACTTTGATTGGAACATCTTTTGAAGGAAGAAAAATTTCAATTTTAGCCCCTGTCGTACGTTCAAGAAAAGGACATTATAGAGAGTTATTTGAACACATTGCAAAGCAAGGTTTTGTAAAAGTAAGAGTAGATGGTGCTATTGTTGACATTACTCCAGGCATGCGACTCGATCGTTACAAAACCCATGATATTGAAATTGTTATTGATCGTTTAAAAGTTGATAAAAAAACACTGGGCACAAATCGACTTGATGAAAGTATCACTACGGCCATGTATCATGGTGACAAAATGCTGATGATATTTGAGCATGATGAAAAAACATTGCGTTATTTCAGTAGAAATTTGATGTGTCCAACATCTGGAATTTCTTATCCAAATCCTGAACCCAATAATTTTTCTTTTAATTCACCAAAAGGAGCTTGCCCAGATTGTAATGGGATTGGAAATGTGTATAAGGTAAATACTCGAAAAATTATTCCAGATCCAAAACAATCAATAAAAAATGGAGGACTTGCGCCTCAAGGACCACAAAAGAATTCATGGATTTTTAAACAACTTGAACTTATTGCACAACGTTTTGAATTTAGTCTTTCTGATCCTATAAATAAAATCCCCAAAGAAGCTCTAGAAGTTATTCTTTATGGTGGGAAAGAACAATTTAATGTAGAGAGTAAAACATTAGGCGTTTCTAGAGAATATAATATTGATTTTGATGGCATTGCTAACTTTTTAGAACATCAATATCATTCCACTGATTCGAGTTCAATTAAACGCTGGGCAAAAGGATATATGGACAATATTTTATGTCCAACTTGCGCTGGATCACGACTAAAAAAAGAAGCACTATATTTTAAAATCAACAATAAAAACATATCAGAACTCGCCGCATTAGATATAAATGAATTGGCACTATGGTTTAGAGACTTGCCAAAGCATCTCTCTAAAAAACAAAAAGCAATTGCTCAAGAAATTATTAAAGAAATTAGTACCCGCTTGCAGTTTTTATTGGATGTTGGTTTAGACTATTTGGCACTAAATCGAAGTTCAAAATCGCTTTCAGGTGGTGAGGCACAACGTATTCGATTGGCAACTCAAATTGGTTCGGAACTCGTTGGAGTCTTATACATTTTAGATGAACCCAGCATTGGTTTACATCAACGCGATAATCAAAAATTAATTCAATCATTAAAGGCACTTCGAGATGTTGGTAATTCTGTTGTGGTGGTCGAACACGACAAAGATATGATTGAACAAGCCGATCATATTATAGACATTGGGCCAAAAGCCGGAAAATTTGGTGGTGAAATTATCAGCCAAGGAGCTCCTTCACATTTACAAAATGCCAATACCATTACGGCACAATATTTACGTAACGAAAAAATTATTGAAATCCCAAAAACGCGACGTCAAGGAAATGGTAAATTTTTAGAGCTTAAAGGATGTACTGGAAATAATTTAAAAAATGTATCCATCAAAATCCCTTTGGGAAAAATGATTGGGATTACTGGGGTTTCTGGAAGTGGAAAATCTTCATTAATAAATGAAACTCTATATCCTATACTAAACAATCATTATTTTAATGGTGTAAAAGAGCCCCTGCCCTACAAATCCATAAAAGGCTTGGAACATTTGGACAAAGTCATTGACATCAATCAATCGCCGATAGGACGAACTCCACGAAGTAATCCTGCTACTTATACGGGAGTTTTTGGAGAGATTAGAGCATTGTTTGCAAAAATTCCCGAAGCAATGATTCGTGGATATAAGCCAGGACGATTTAGTTTTAATGTTGCTGGAGGCCGATGCGAAACCTGTAAAGGTGGTGGTTTGCGCGTTATTGAAATGAACTTTTTACCTGACGTGTACGTATCTTGTGAATCTTGTATGGGAAAACGTTTCAACAGAGAAACTTTAGAAATTCGTTACAAAGGAAAATCCATAAGTGATGTATTGAATATGACCATCAATGAGGGGGTTGATTTTTTTGAAAATATTCCAAAAATACATCGTAAACTCAAAACCATTAAAGATGTTGGTTTAGGGTATATAACACTTGGACAACAAAGTACCACACTTTCTGGTGGTGAAGCACAGCGTATAAAATTGGCTTCTGAATTGAGTAAACGAGATACTGGAAACACCATTTATATTTTGGACGAACCCACCACAGGTCTCCATTTTGAAGATATTCGCGTTCTTTTAGAAGTCTTACAAAAGCTTGTAGATAAAGGAAATACAGTATTAATCATTGAACACAACCTTGATGTCATCAAAGTTGTAGATTATATTATTGATGTTGGATTAGAAGGTGGAAAAGGCGGTGGTACTATTGTTGCAGAAGGAACACCAGAACAGATCATAAAAAACAAAACAAGCCACACTGCTAAATATTTAAAAAAAGAATTACATTAGCAAGTCAATATTTTTATTATGAGATTACAACAACATAAAAGCTGGAATGAAATAAAAACAAACGACTCTTGGGCTATTTTTAAAATCATGGGAGAGTTTGTTGATGGATTTGAAAAAATGAGCAAAATTGGACCTTGCGTATCTATTTTTGGTTCGGCACGAACAAAAACAGACGATAAGAACTACAAACTCGCAGTAGAAATTGCCAAAGCCATTGTAAATTCTGGTTATGGTGTAATTACTGGTGGTGGCCCTGGAATCATGGAAGCAGGAAATAAAGGCGCTAGTAGCGCTGGTGGAACTTCTGTTGGCTTAAACATTGATTTGCCTTTTGAACAACACGACAACCCATACATTGATTCAGATAAAAGCCTTGACTTTGATTATTTCTTTGTTAGAAAAGTCATGTTTGTAAAATATTCTCAAGGATTTGTTGTGATGCCTGGTGGCTTTGGAACTCTTGATGAACTTTTTGAAGCTATTACTTTAATTCAAACAAACAAAATTGAAAAATTTCCTATAATTCTTGTAGGAAGCACCTATTGGAAAGGATTGGTCGATTGGATAAAACAAACGCTTCGTGATGAATATAAAACCATAAGTCCTGAAGATTTAGATTTAATCCACACAGTAGACACTCCAAACGAAGTTACAGATATTCTTGATGCTTTTTACAAACAATATCAATTAAGCCCAAATTTTTAATTATTATCAACTCAAGAAAGTCAATAAAACTATTCTATAAATTTTTGCTCATAGTTTCTCTTTTGAGAGGCTATTTTGTTGCATACAGCCAACATTACAACAAGGTTGATGCGGTGCTTAACATAGAAACACAAACTATTGAAATTCAGCAAAAGCTGCGATTTAAAAACCATTTTGATACGCCATTAACCGAAATTTATTTTACGGATTGGGTATCAAGTTATAGCAGTCCTACAACTCCTCTAGCAGAAAAGTTCCTCAATGAATTTAATACAAATCTATATATCGCCAAATCAAAAAAAAGGGGGTTCACAACAATAAAAGAAATTACAACTTCGGAAAATAAAACATTAGAATTTCATCATATAGAAGCTCAAGAAGATATTTTAAAGGTTAAATTAAAATCGCCTTTGGGACCTAATGAGTCCATTACACTAAATTTGAATTATAGTGTAAAAATTCAAAACGATCGTTTTACAGATTATGGTGTTGATAAAAAAGGAAATTACGCTCTAGAAAGCTGGTATATGACTCCTGCCGTTTTTGATGGTAAAGCATGGAAATTATATAGTAATCAAAATTTAGATGACTTGTATTCTCCACCGATGCAAACAAAAATAGATATTACCTTACCCAAACATTATTTGGCATATACTGCCTTAGATGTAGTAGATGTTAAAGAAACAAATGATACAAAAGTTTACCAATTTGAGGGAGAAAATGTCATTGAAACAAAAATGTTTTTGACAACAAAAGAATTTAAATCATACACCTTAGATTCTTTAACTGTGATCACAAATATAAATGATAAAAAAATTGATCGCGATAGAGAAAAAGAATACTTTGAAAAAATTACTAATTTTTTAAATCAAAACATTACACACTACCCAAAACAAAAATTACTTTTATCAAATACAGAATTTAAAAAAAATTCTCTTTATGGGTTGACTTTCTTACCTGATATTTTATCACCTTTTTCTAAAGAATTTGAGCATGAAATTTCAATCGCTGAAAATGTGATTAAAAAGTACTTGAACGAAGTTTTGATCCTCGATTCAAGGCATGAATATTGGTTAAAAAGTGGTTTTGAGCTTTTACTTCTTATTCGATACATTAACATCTATTATCCAGAACAAAAATTACTAGGAAAATTGTCGAATATTTGGGGAGTTCGAGCGTTTAATTTTTCAAAATTAAATTATACCGAACAATACCGATTGACCTATTATCAAATGATGCGCACAGGAAGAGACCAGGTATTGAACACAAAGCGAGAAGACTTAATTAATTTTAATCAGCGTCATTCTTCAAAATTCAAAGCTGGTATTGGGTTACTGTATTTGAAGTCTTATTTAGATGAAAAAAATGAACTAAACTGGCTTAAAGAATTTGTTGAATTTCAACAGTATAAAAGAACTACAACTGCAGCGTTTAAAGATTTTTTAAGTCAAAAAACAGAAAAAAATATTGATTGGTTTTTTGATGATTTTGTGTCAAATGCATATAATGCTGATTACAAAATAACATCAACAAAAAAAGAAAACGACTCGATATATTTTTCAGTCAAAAATTTAAGAAAGGGCGCATACCCAATCACAATTTCATCATTTAAAAATGGTCATGAAATTTCGAGTGCTTGGCTTGAAGGATTTACAGATGAAAAACAGTTTTCAATACCAAACAATGGGTCAGATCACCTCGCGTTGAATTACAAGCACTTCACTCCTGAATTTAATCGAAGAAACAATTGGAAAAATTTAGACCAAGGAAGTTTATTTAATAAGCCATTGCAATTGCGGTTTTTACGCGATGTTGAAGATCCTGCAAAAAGTCAAATTTATGTCATTCCAATTGCAGAATTTCAAAATATTTATGACGGTTTAAAAATCGGTTTGAATTTTAACAATAGAGGAGTATTAGCGAAGCCTTTTCTTTATGGTTTTGCTCCAGTATATGGATTGGAATCCAAAACTATTACAGGATTTGGTAAATTGGTTTACAATGGTTTTCATGAAGATGGAAGACTATACAACACCAAGTTTGGAATTACAGTAGATCGATCAAGCTTCGATTATGACGCATTTATAACCAAAATTCAACCCTATGTTCAGTTCAATTTTAGAGAACCTTTCAATTTGCGTTCAAATGCACTTCAAAAGTTAACACTCCGTTACATAAGCATTCAAAAAGACGAATCTAGAAGTATTACTGATGAGAATACGATTCCGCCTTATAATGTGTTTAATGTGCGCTATTCTGATATCAACAACAATATCCATAAATTCAAAAATTGGTCTGTAGATTTACAATTTTCTAATGATTTTGGAAAACTTAACATGGCCTATGAAATTCGAAAAAGAACACCAAAAGATAGACATTATAATTTGAGATTATTTGCCGGAACTTTTCTATATAATTCATTACCAAATAATGAAAGAAATTTTGATTTTGCACTAGATCGCCCTACAGATTATTTGTTTGAATATAATTATATTGGTCAATCGGAATCTACAGGGTTTTTATCTCAACAACTTATAATTGCCGACGGCGGATTCAAATCTAGACTAGAACCTGGTTTTGCCAATCAATGGATGACAACAGTAAATGCGAGTGCATCGCTTTGGCGATATATACAAGTTTATGGTGATATTGGATGGGTAAAAAACAAATTTAACCAACCGTTTTTTGCCTACGATTCTGGAATAAGATTAGATTTAGTTACGGATTTCTTTGAAGTTTATTTTCCTTTCTATTCAAACCTTGGGTGGGAATTAGGTCATGAAAATTACTCTCAAAAAATTCGTTTTGTCATCACTACAGACATTTCTAAACTTTCATTGCTTCTCACAAGAAAATGGTTTTAATTATTGTAGATTTTTTAAAAAAAATCAATTTTTATTAAAAACTTATCAACAATATGGTGTTTAACGCTGTTTTTATTGCATTTTTTTCATCTTTTTAACACTCAATATGGTTGTCTTATATTCATATAATTTCTATATTTGCACAAATTTTAACCAACAATGTCCACCAAAAGCAAAATTACTGAAAACATCACTTTTGAAGAATTTAAATCAGAAGTTCTTCACGACTATGAGATTGCTGTAACAAGCCGAGAATGTAGTCTTTTGGGACGTAGAGAGGTGCTAACTGGTAAAGCTAAATTTGGCATATTTGGTGGTGGAAAAGAATTACCTCAATTGGCTTGGGCCAAAGCCTTTCAAAAAGGAGATTTTAGATCTGGATATTACCGCGATCAAACTTTTATGATGGCTATTGGTGAACTTACTATTGAGCAATTTTTTGCTGGGTTATATGCACATACAGACATCAATTTTGATCCCATGAGTGCAGGTCGACAAATGGGTGGTCATTTTGTTACCCACTCCTTAGATGAAAATTTCAATTGGAAGAATTTAACTGAACAAAAAAATTCAAGTTCAGACATCTCTCCTACTGCCGGTCAAATGCCTCGACTTCTTGGTCTTGCACAAGCTTCAAAAGTGTATAAAAATCTTGATGGTTTTGATGAATCTCATAAATTTTCTAATGATGGAAAAGAAGTCGCTTGGGGTACCATAGGAAATGCCAGTACAAGCGAGGGGTTGTTTTTTGAAACTATAAATGCCGCAGGCGTATTGCAAGTTCCAATGGTGATAAGCGTTTGGGACGATGATTATGGAATATCTGTTCATGCGAAACACCAAACAACAAAAGAGAATATTTCAAAGGTTCTAAGTGGTTTTCAAAGGGACGACAAAGATAAGGGCTATGAAATTCTAAATGTAAAAGGCTGGGATTATGTTGAGCTCATCAACACCTATGAAAAAGCAGGACGTATTGCAAGAGAAGAACACGTTCCTGTTCTTATTCATGTGGATGAATTGACACAACCACAAGGACACTCTACATCTGGATCGCATGAGCGTTATAAAAATCCAAAACGTTTACAATGGGAACGTTCAAATGATTGTAATCTTAAATTTAAAAACTGGATTGTTGCAAACAACATTGCTACTGAAGACGAATTATTTGAACTTGAAAAACAGATTAAAGCAAAAGTAAAACAAGGCAGGATAAAAGCTTGGAATGATTTTTTAAATCCAATTAAAGCCGAACAATCAACCGTCATTGGTTTGATTCGAAATGCAGCAGCAAAATCTCCTCAAAAAGTGTTTATTGAGAAAGAAATTTCGCAACTTGAAACATTAAAAGATCCTATGCGAAAAGATGTCTTGGGAACTTCAAGAAGTATTTTAAAATACTTTATCAATGACAATTCTGCTGAAA
>CBFHNG010000030.1:0-23380 GCA_965657165.1 Flavobacteriaceae bacterium | reverse complement strand
TCTTTGCTTGTAGTAGCGATAATAGTTCGGATACGAATGATAATAATAATCAACCATCGAACTGTGATGTTGTTTATTTAGATGATAATGGAGTTACTATAAAGGCTTGCCCTGATGCTAATGTTGGGGATATAGGCACTGTTAATGGGATTGAATATACTGTTGTAGATAGAGATATGCTAGACCAAATGATTGAGAATGAAGAAGATGTTACTAAAGTCTGTACATCTAAGATAACAGATATGTACGAGTTGTTTCATTGTCATGAAGATTTTAACCAGCCAATAGGGAGTTGGGACGTGAGTAGTGTTACAAATATGGCTGCTATGTTTTATGGACAGTGTGCATCTCATTTATTTAATCAAGATATAAGTCTTTGGGATGTGAGTAGTGTTACTGAAATGGGAGGAATGTTTTGGAATAATTCACAATTCAACCAAGATATAGGTAATTGGAATGTGAGTAGTGTAATTGGAATGAGATGGATGTTTCTAGGAGCAGCTTCTTTCAACCAAGATATATCAAATTGGGATGTTAGTAATGTAACTGATATGTTGCAAATGTTTCAAGGAGCAACCTCATTTAACCAGCCTATTGGTAATTGGGATGTTTCAAATGTTACAGATATGAGAGAATTATTTTCATATGCTACTTCATTTGACCAACCTTTAGGTGATTGGGACGTAAGTAGCGTTACCAACATGAAAGCTATGTTTGATAATGCAATCTCATTTAACCAACCTATTGGTGATTGGGATGTTTCAAATGTAACGAGTATACAAAATGGGGTGGTTTATGACCAAGGGTTAAATTACTTATTCAATCATGCAACCTCATTTAATCAACCCATTGGTGGTTGGAATGTTAGTAATGCTGGAAGCTTGGGTGGGATGTTTCAAGGTGCAACGTCTTTCAACCAAGATATATCAAATTGGGATGTTAGTAATATAGAAAACACATATGCTATGTTCGCTTATGCAACGTCTTTCAACCAAGATATATCAAATTGGGCTGTTAGTAATGTAACTAGTATGGCGCAGATGTTCAAAGATGCAACTTCTTTCAACCAAGATATATCAAATTGGGGTGTTGAAAATGTAATATATTGCAGTAGTTTTAGCCAGGGAGCATCAGCTTGGACACTACCTCAACCTAACTTCACAAACTGTAATCCTAACTAATATGAAAAGATTTTTAATACTCTCCGCTTTATTCATCTTCGCTTGTAGTAGTGATGATAGTTCGGATACGAATGATAATAATAACAATGAACTACTGAATTGTGATGGTGTCCCTTATGATAGTATTGTTTACGGAACACAGGAATGGACTGTTGAAAACGCCTGTCATATTACTTACAGAGATGGAACACCTATCCCACAAGTCACAAATGATGATGAGTGGGCTAATTTAACTACGGGGGCTTGGTGCTATTATGATAACGACCCAACCAAAGGAAAACTATACAATTGGTATGCAATAGCTGGAATTCATGATAATGACCCTAACACCCCTAATAAAGAATTTGCTCCACTAGGATGGCATGTTCCTACAGATGCAGAATGGACCACTTTAGAAGAACATCTCATAGCCAACGGTTATAATTATGATGGGGCCACAACAGGAAATAAAATAGCCAAGGCTATGGCATCTAATACAGGCTGGGTCACTGTAACAGAGACAGGAGCACCAGGTAACGACCAAGGTTTAAATAACAGCAGCGGCTTTAATGCCTTCCCTGTGGGCGACCGTTTCCCCTATGGTTTTTTCACCGATGGAAATTTCGGTGGCTTCTTTTGGAGTTCTACTGAGTCAGATTTTAATGAAGTATGGAGCCGCTACCTGAGCTCCGATTCTAGTTTCCTTACCAGGGTCCCCTATGACAAGCCGTTTGGCTTTTCGGTGCGTTTTGTCAGGGATTAATGTTTTACTTTTTAAAGAAGTAAAAATCCTCTTACCGTTAGTGTATTCATACGTATCACAAACAAAACCACACCAATTAAAAATTACTAGCAACTGATAATCAACAATTTAAATCAAATAGTTATTGTCAGTGTATGGAGGTTTAGACTAACATAAGGTTTTATGCTTCTCAGCCAAATATTAAAACAGAACTTCAAACATATTGGGGATAGTTATTAAATAAAAACTATCTATATTTTTTTAGATTTTCATCATTAGGTCATATTCACAATCATTATCAATCCATTTGGTTACATAGTTAGTTACTGCTTTCGGATTATCAATCAGCTGATAATCACCTACTGCAATATTGCCTAAAGCAGTTCTGGTTTCTTTATAACTCATATCCCTGTTGGTTTCCACAAGCATATGTACATGCTTATTTGTCCAATCCCCCTTATCTCTTTCAACTACATAAAAGACCTTATCCACTTTATGATTTTCCAATAATCTATGGCTCCAATTGATTGGTGTATATGTATTTATCTTATACGGAGTTCTTGCTGTAAGGAAGTATTTCCAATTGAATTGTTCGTTTAAAAACTTTGCATACTGTTGCGTTAATACACTCATAATCTATTTATTTAAGCCCAATACAAGGGTTAAGGCGTTACAGTGGTTTGTAGCCTTGATTAATACTTGTAAATCTAATACTTAAAACAATACAAAAATCTGACCCCCAGAGAAGCGAATAAAATACTAGGGATAAATATAGGGATAAAAAAAAGAGACTCTTGATTAAAAAAAGTCTCTTTTAAGAAGTGGAGAAGAGCGGACTCGAACCGCCGACCTCTTGACTGCCAGTCAAGCGCTCTAGCCAACTGAGCTACATCCCCAAAATTTGCCGTAAATTTAAACAAATATTCTTGGGAGTAATCCTAAATATTCAATTTTAAACCTCTCAAAGAACACTTCAAATGTACTAAAAACTGACAGACATTTGACAGACATTTGCTTTTAGTTGTTTTCTCAACACGCTTTGTTCTAAGGCTACTGAGGTGAGATGTATCAAACTTGGACTAATATTTAGAAATATTTTTATTAGATTTAGTTTAAATATAATTTTATGAAAAAACTACTCTTACTCTCCGCTTTATTCATCTTCGCTTGTAGTGGTGATAATTCTGATAATTCTAATGATATTACAATTATTGGTAAATGGGATGTTGTTAAACACGAAGGGTACTATGAGGGTATTCTTGATGAAGTAGACAATGTCAAGCAATATGAAATAAATGGTTGCAGAAGTTATATTGAACTTAAATCAGATTATACATTTGAATATGTAAGTTACTTTTCAGACTGTTCAGGCTTTAATGGTCAAACTTATGGAACTTGGGGAATATTAGAAAATTCTAACCAATTAAGATTGAATTTTAATTCAGGTACTTTCGATTGGACTATTTTGACATTAGATGAAAATAATTTAACAATAGAACTTGAAGAATGTGATAATATTGGTAATTGTTACTACAGACATGTCAACTTTTTTGAAAGGTAATATGAATAAACTTCTTCATATAGTTAACTTCTTAAATTACTACGGATTATACTTGGATGTGAAAATCAACAGAACTAATTATATTAGAATTAGATTGTTTTAAAACTTCTCAACTTTACTAATAGGCAAAGGCAAATCAGTAGCTTCTACTTTATAGCTTCCATTGTCTGTTTACCCTGCTAAATCTTTGAATTTAAAGTTCTCATCTAATACATTTCTGTGGGTTTCTTTTACCTCGCCGTCTCTACCTATTATGTTAATTTGTATCTCTTTTGATGATTCTTCAACTATGTGTTGTTCTATTTATTGTTTAGGTAATGAGTGCTTTAAGGCTATGTCCAATAGCTTTAGTTTTTGTGAGTTGTTTAATGTATCGTAATCAAGGTCTTTTAAGATGTGTGTTTTTTGTGTTTTAAGGTCGTTTCTTAAGTCTATATTTAATGATTTACCTCTTTTGCTAATCTTACCTGCATTACTTGCTATTTCACTATTAAAGGGCATATTTATTTTATTTGTTGTAACTTGACAGAAATTATTGTCTATGGATGCTTGTCAAATTGTATGTCTGTCTGCGATTTTTGTTAGTGTCTGTGTTTCTATATGGATGGTTACAATGATTAAAGAAATTAACTCTTAATTGTATCGTCTTACAATGTTATTTTGTATTATAAATATATAACTATTTATAAGCTATTTTGTGTTTTTAAATAAATAAGGCGGTCTAAAACCGCTGTACTTAAACAACTAAAAAGGATATAAATAATATTCTTTAAAACTCAATAATAAACACAAAAAAGACTTGATACGCCCCCTCTTCATTTATGTTTAAGTGATATTGCTAATATCTAGCGCTCTAACCAGTCGAGCTACATCCCCAAAATTTGACGTACATTTAAACAAATATTTCAATGCACAACTTAGTATGATTCGAAAAGCAACTGTTCATGATCTAAATTCTATAATGCAAATCACCAAAGCCTGTGCAAAACACATGATAAATCAGCAAATTTTTCAGTGGAATGAGCATTACCCAAATAGAAATGCTTTTGAAAACGATGTGCAACGTGAGGAGTTGTATGTTTTTGAACAAAACCATGTTTGTATGGGATGTATCGTTATTACAACAATCAAGGATGAAGAATATTTCCCCATAAAATGGCTTACAAAAGATAAAAATATTTATATCCATCGCCTTGCTGTTCATCCAAAATTTCAAGGAAAAGGCATTGCACAAGAAATGATGACTTTTGCAGAAAATTTTGCAAAAACAAATGGATATTTTTCTGTCCGACTAGACACTTTTTCACAAAATAACCGCAATCAAAAGTTCTATGAAACAAGAGGGTATAAACGGCTTGGGGATATCTACTTTCCAAAACAAAGCAAACACCCCTTTTATTGTTATGAACTTGTATTTTAACTCTTTGTATTCTGATTTTATGTATTTTTGAATCTAATTTAGCCTTCATTGAATACCACCATTACGAACAAGCAAATCAACAAACTGGCCATACCAGCCATCATTGCTGGAATTTCTGAACCTATCCTTTCATTGACCGATGCAGCTATTGTTGGGCACATCCCAAACAACGCTACAGAATCTCTTGCAGCAGTAGGCATTGTTTCTTCATTTTTGTCTATGTTAATTTGGGTTTTAGGGCAATCTCGTTCTGCAATTTCTTCAATTATATCTCAATATTTAGGGGCAAATAAACTTGATCAAGTCAAGAACCTACCTGCGCAAGCCATTGCTATAATACTTTTTTTGAGTGTTCTAATTTGTCTTGTAACCCTGCCTTTTTCAGAGTCTATTTTTAAATTCTATAATGCAACTGGAACGCTTTTAGAATACAGTGTAGACTATTACAAAATCAGAATAATTGGATTCCCTTTTACACTTTATACATTTGCAGTATTTGGTGTTTTTAGAGGATTACAAAACACATATTACCCGATGATCATTGCAATTATTGGTACAATTATAAATATTGTTCTAGATGTTATTTTAGTCTATGGAATTACCGATATCATTCCTGCTTTAAATCTGAAAGGTGCTGCCATTGCTAGTGCAATTTCACAAGGGTTAATGGCTTTGATGTCCACTGTTTTATTATTGAGAAAAACACCTATAACACTAAAACTTTCCTTTCCTTTCAACAAAGAGCTGCCAAAATTCTTACAAATGATTGGCAATCTCATCATTAGAACAATTGCTTTGAATTTAGCATTGTACTTTGCCACCAGTTTTGCAACAGCATATGGCACTAACTATATTGCGGCCTACACCATAGCGATTAATTTGTGGTTTTTTGCGGCATTTGCTGTAGATGGATATGCAAGTGCTGGTAATATTTTATCTGGTAAATTATTTGGTGCAAAACAAATTGAAACATTGGTCCAATTGAGTCAACGCTTAACAAAAAAAGCATTAATTGTTGGTTTCATTATGGCTGGAGTTGGTGGTATTTTTTACTTTCCAATTGGTACACTTTTTACCTCTGAGAGTGAAGTATTATCAAAATTTTATGAAGTGTTTTGGATTATTTTAATCATGCAACCTTTTTGTGCATTGGCATTTGTTTTTGATGGCATTTTCAAGGGCTTAGGAAAAATGAAAGATTTGAGAAATGTTCTTGTCGCTGCAACCCTAGTGATATTTATTCCCGGATTACTCATTTCAGATTATTTAAACCTAAAATTGCATGGTATTTTTATTGCTTTTACCTTTTGGATGATTGCTCGAGGTGTTCCATTAATCATAAAATTCAGAAAACAATTTTTGCCACAAAAGCAAAAGCACTAACTTTGTTATAGTAATACAATATAAAATAAGACCATTAACCATGACTCATATTCGAATTACCAAACAATTTTCTTTTGAAACTGGCCATGCACTTTATGGTTATGACGGTAAGTGTAAGAATGTCCATGGGCATAGCTACCGTTTGGATGTTACTGTTATTGGAAACCCAATTACAGATGCGTCAAATGTCAAATATGGAATGGTGATTGATTTTTCAGATTTAAAGAAAATTGCAAAAGAAGAAATTGTAGATGTTTTTGATCACGCCACAGTTTTCAACAAAAACACCCCACATGTAGAACTAGCAAGAGAGCTTAAATCTAGAGGGCACAACGTTCTTTTGGTCGATTATCAACCCACAAGTGAAATGATGGTGATTGATTTTGCAGAGAAAATAAAAAGACGTTTACCAGAAAATATTAAGCTACATTCCTTAAAATTACAAGAAACTGCCACCAGTTTTGCAGAGTGGTATGCTAGCGATAATTAGTACTTAAAATGAAATCAATCAACCTCCCAAAAGGGAAAAATATTTACTTCACTTCAGACCACCATTTTGGTGCACCAAATTCTAGTGCATCAAAACCAAGGGAGGAACGTTTTGTAAAATGGTTAGATGAAGTTAAAGATGATGCAAGTAGTATTTTTATTTTAGGAGATTTATTTGATTTTTGGTTTGAATATAAACATGTGATTCCTAAAGGGTTCACAAGAGTATTAGGAAAATTAGCTGAATTAACAGATAGCGGTATAGAAATTCATTTTTTTGTAGGCAATCACGACCTTTGGATGAATGGTTATTTTGAAGAAGAATTAAATATAAAAGTACATCATAAGCCAAAACAATTTCAGCTCAATGAACGTTTATTTTTTATTGGCCATGGCGATGGACTGGGGCCGCATGACAAAGGATATAAGCGTATGAAAAAGGTATTTGTAAATCCTTTTTTTCAATGGCTCTACAGATGGCTTCATCCAGATATTGGAGTACGCTTTGCGCAATATCTTTCCCTAAAAAACAAACTCATATCTGGTGATGATGACATAAAATTTTTAGGTGAAAAAAAAGAATGGTTGGTACAATATGCACAAAAAAAATTAGAAGAAAAACACTTTGATTATTTTGTTTTTGGCCACCGCCATCTTCCGTTAGATATTCAATTAAACCCCAAATCCAAATACATCAATCTTGGTGATTGGATCACGCACTTTACCTACGGCGTTTTTGATGGTAAAGAACTCTTTTTGAAAAAATTAGAGTTCTAAAAATCTCGAATTGAGATTAATTTTTTATTAACCAATATTTTAAATAATGGAACTATTTGGTATACCAGTTTTTGACGACGACTTTTATAAAATGTGTTTTAGGTTTTTAATTAATCTAGCATTCTTAACTTTCGTTATTAGGTTCTCATATTATCGGTTTTCAAAAAAAGCAGATTATTTATTTGCCTTTTTTTTAGTCGGTATCGTTGTATTTTTCTTGTGCTTTACACTAAAAAAATATGAGATAAACTTAGGGTTGGCTCTTGGACTTTTCGCAATTTTCGGGATTTTGAGATACAGAACCGATCAAATTAAAATTAGAGAAATGACTTATTTATTTGTTATTATTGGCCTTTCTCTCATCAACGGGTTATCCAATAAAAAAATGAGTTATGTAGAAATACTAACATTAAACACAACGGTTAGCTTATTTGTGTTTTATTTGGATCGTAACTGGAACTTACAACGACTAATACCCCAAGAAAAAATTGCGCCAAAAGATTTCGGAACACAAGACATTATTTACAACTCTCTAGAAAATATAAAACCCAAACAACATAATTTACTCAAAGATGAACTTGAAAATTCCCTTGGGGTTGAAATTTTAAAACTTGATATCAATGAAGTTGACTTTGAAAAACAAACTGCCAAAATAAAAATCCGCCACAAAAAATAATATGAAAACATTAAAACAAAAATATTTTGCATTTGTCCTGATTATTTTTTCCATATTTTCAACTCAAATGATTATCGCACAAAACAATAGCGACTTAGAGGGCTGGAGCAGTATTGGATTAAATTTAAAAGCTACAAAAAAATTATCTTTTTCTGTATCACAACATCTTAGATCCAGAAATGATATATCTACAGTTAAAAATTATTTTACACAGATTAAAGCCAATTATGAAGTTTTGAAAAACTTTGAGCTTGGAGGTGGTATTCGTTACATCACTAAAAATGATGATGTTGGGAAAAAGCAAGGTCTTGAATCTTTTTTTAGATATCAATTTGATGCAAGTTATACTCAAAAAATAAATAAAATAGGGGTGTTATTGCGTTTAAGATATCAGAACAAAAATCAACTTGGGCTTTCTGAAGAAGAAGGGGATATTGCACAAGAGTTTATACGAACTCGAATAGGGTTGAGGTATAAAATTAAAGCTGTAAAATTGAATGTGAGATTGTTTGCAGAGCATTTTAATCAACCCAATAATTCAAAACTGGAGCATACCGAAACTCGAACGAGATATACTCTAAAACTAAGCCGAAAATTTAAAAAAATAGGCAACTTTACTGTTTTTTATGGAATACAAGAGAACAATTTGAATCAAGATAAAACAAACAAATCTTTTTTAGGTTTTAAATATGCCTATACCATTGATTTGACAAAATAAATCTCTAGACATGATTTTCGTGTGCTTCCAAATCACTTTCTAAGTCTAGTTTTCGGAAACTTGGCGACACAAGGCCTGTTGTAACTACAGTAATTAAGGTCATGGTACCACCAAAAACTACAGCGGTAACCGTACCCATAAGTTTAGCTGTAAGTCCACTTTCAAAAGCGCCTAACTCATTGGAAGACCCAACAAACATAGAATTCACAGAAGACACCCGCCCTCGCATATGATCGGGGGTTTTGAGTTGTAAAATAGTCTGCCGAATAACCATTGAAACACCATCCGTTACTCCACTAAAGAAAAGTGCAACAACCGAAATCCAAAATACAGACGATAATCCAAATACAATAATAGAAACTCCAAATCCAAAAACTGCGCCCAAAAGTTTTAACCCAGCTTTTTTGCTAATTGGAATATAGGCGGTGGTTAACATTGTTAGAAAAGCTCCAACTGCTGGTGCAGCGCGTAATATTCCAAACCCTTCTGAGCCTACTTTTAAAATGTCTTGTGCAAAAACTGGTAGTAGCGCAACAGCTCCCCCAAAAAGAACAGCAATCATGTCTAAACTTAATGCACCTAAAATAGCTTTTGTTTTAAATACAAAACGTACCCCCTCTTTTAAACTTTGCAAAACGGGTTCCCCTATTTTTGGATTTAAAACAGGTTTTTTGGAAATCAATAACCCCAAAAGAAACGCTATAATAACTAAAACAAAAACAATACAAAGCGACCAATGTACGCCAATCCAGTTTATTGTAAATCCTGCAACAGCGGGTCCTAATATTGAAGCCATTTGCCATGTAGAACTGCTCCATGTAGCCGCATTAGGATATGCTTTTTTTGGAACTATAAGTGCAATTAGTGAAAAAATAGTTGGTCCAAAAAATGCACGTAATAATCCTCCAAAAAATACAAAAGCATAAATAGAATATAAAATGGATTGCTGGCTCCAACTGTTTGAAACTGAGTCATCCGAAAGAAAAAATAAACCAAAACTGATCAAAGAAAATAACCCAATACACCATAAAAATAAGTTGCGCTTTTCTCTTTGATCTACAATATGACCTGCGAATAATGCCATACTTAGTGCAGGAATTATTTCCATCAAACCTATGATTCCCAATGATAAAGGATCTTTTGTTAGGGAATAGACTTGCCATTCGATGACAATAAACTGCATGGACCAAGCGAATACCAATACAAAACGCAATAAAAGAAAAATATTAAATTCTTTAAATCTTAACGCTGCATATGGGTCTTTAATAGCCATAGATTAGGATTTTATGTCTTTTAGTTTTAACTGTAAACTAATGTGCCCGTTCCATTCATTTTCATCAATTGAATAGACAATTTTAAATGGATTTTTATTTTTAATGATTTCCAATTGGTCTCCTAAGCCAAAACCAATGCAATTAATTTTTGAACTATTGTTTTGAGACACTGTAACTTTTAGATGCTTATTGTCTTGACCTACACATTTTCCATATCCAGAGTCAATAACTTCTGAAGTCATAAAAACTGGAGACATGTTTTGTGGCCCAAATGGTGCAAATTGCTTTAAAATTCTATAGAATTTTGGGGTAATATCAGAGAGGTTTAACTTTGAATCGATAAGAATTTCTGGAGTTGTTAAATGAGAGGGCATTGTTTGAGAAACTTCCTTTTCAAATGCGCTCTTAAAGGCTTCGTAGTTTTCTTCTTTTAGTGTTAAACCTGCCGCGTATTTATGCCCCCCAAATTGTTCAATATATTGGCTACATTTTTGAAGCACTTTATACAAGTCGAATCCGCGAACAGAGCGAGCAGAAGCTGCTAAAAAATCGCCACTTTTTGTAAAAACTAATGTTGGGCGATAATACGTCTCAATCAATCTAGAGGCTACAATTCCAATCACACCTTTATTCCAAGTTGGGTGATAAACTACTGTTGTGGAACATTCAATTTCCTGCAGTTCTTCAATTTGAAGTAGCGCTTCTTTGGTAATTTCTTGATCTAAAGTCCTACGAGTAGAATTAAAGTCTTCTATTTCCTTAGCTGTAATTTCTGCCTGCTGAATATTTTGTTCTTTAAGCAGTGCAACAGCATAGTTTCCGTGCTTCATTCGACCTGCTGCATTAATTCGCGGTGCAATAACAAAAACGACATCTGTAATGCTTAAAATGTCTTTTTTTATATTTTGAATCAAGGCCTGAAATCCAGGTCGTGGATTTGAATTTATTACTTTCAACCCATGATAAGCTAGAATTCTATTTTCACCAATAACAGGTACAATATCTGCACCAATTGCCGTAGCTACTAAGTCTAAATAAGAGGTCAAGCTTTCTGTTGTTTCACCGTAATTTTGTCCTAGCGCTTGGATTAATTTAAATCCAACACCACAACCACAAAGTTCCTTAAAAGGATATGTGCAATCAGGTCGTTTTGGGTCCAAAACAGCTACAGCAGCGGGTAAATTTTCTCCTGGTATATGATGATCACAAATGATAAAATCGAGTCCTTTCTTTTTTGCATATTCAACTTTATCTATTGCTTTTACACCGCAATCTAATGAGATAATAAGACTAAAATTATTGTCAAGTGCATAATCGATACCCTTATAAGAAATCCCATAACCTTCATCAAATCTATCGGGAATGTATGTAGAAATTTGTGTGCTTTTGGACTCAAGATAAGTGGCCATTAGCGCAACAGAAGTCGTTCCATCTACGTCATAGTCTCCATAAACCAGAACACGTTCATTATTGTCTAAAGCTTGTTGGATTCTTTCAACGGCTTTATCCATATCCTTCATTAAAAAAGGATCGTGTAAATCTTTCAGCTGAGGTCTAAAAAATGTTTTGGCTTGCTCAAAAGTGGTAATTCCTCGCTGAACCAACAACGCGGCAATAGGATACTCCACCCCGAGTCTTTCTGCTAAATCTTTGGTTGTATCAACATCAGGGTGTGACTTTAGCGTCCAACGCATTTTAATTATTTTTGAAAATGAATTTTAGTATTTACTGTTGCAAATTTGCGGAACATTTCCATTACACCACAGTATTTATCAACCGATAATTGTACAGCTCGATTGCATTTTTTTTGATCTATTTGAGGGCCTGAAAAATAATAATTGACATGAACTGTATGATAATATTTTGGGTGTTCTTCTGTAAGTTCGCCTTCCACATCAATCTGTAGATTATAATCTGTTATTTTCATTTTTTTAAGAATATCAACAATATCAATTCCTGAACAACCAGCTAAGGAAGAAAGCATCATTGCTTTTGGAGAAACGCCTTTTTGATGAGAAATACCTTCTACAGTAGTGTCCATGAGCATATGATTTCCGCTTGGATTATCAGATTCAAAAAGCATTCCGCCTTTCCAGTGTGTTGTAGTTTTGTGGGCCATAATAAAATTATTTTTTGTTTATTGTTAGTTCAAAAATACTACTAAAAATTCAAACAATGCCATTAGTTACTCCATTAAACCCAGACCACGATTTAGAAACACAATCCCTTGCTAATTTTTTTAATGAAACTCTAGGGTTTTGTCCAAATTCGGTACTTACAATGCAACATCGCCCTGCTATAAGCAAGGCTTTTATTCATTTAAACAAAGCTGTTATGGCCAATGAAGGTCGAGTTACATCTGCACTAAAACGCATGGTAGCTTGGGTCAGTAGCAATGCCACGGGTTGCAGGTATTGTCAAGCACATGCCATTCGAGCAGCAGAACGTTATGGGGCAGAAAATGAGCAATTAAATAACATTTGGGATTACAAAACTCACCCTGCATTTAATGAGGCAGAACGTGTAGCTTTGGATTTTAGTTTGGCAGCGTCAGTAGTTCCAAATGTTGTGGATGAAGCATTAAAAAAGCGATTGTATACGCATTGGAATGAGGGCGAAATTGTAGAACTCTTGGGAGTGATTTCATTATTTGGCTATTTAAATCGTTGGAACGATTCCATGGGGACAAGTATTGAAAATGGCGCTATAGAAAGTGGCACAAAATACTTAAAAAAACACGGTTGGAGTAAAGGAAAACACGTGTAACAAACTTCTAACTAACGTCCAGAAATTACAATCACAATTTCTCCTTTTGCAGGGTTAGTGGTATAATAATCCAATACGTCTTTTGCAGTGCCACGCTTAGTTTCTTCAAACAATTTGGTAAGTTCTCTTGAAACAGAAAGCTGTCGTTCCTCTCCAAAAAATTCACAAATTTGCCCCAGAGTTTTTAAAAATTTGTGGGGACTCTCATAAAGGACTATTGTTCTTTGTTCTTTAGCCAATAATTTTAGGCGTGTTTGTCGGCCTTTTTTTATGGGTAAAAACCCTTCAAAAATAAAACGATCGTTTGGTAAGCCAGAGTTTACAAGTGCTGGAACAAAAGCTGTTGCGCCTGGTAAGCATTCTACAGGAATTTGTTGTTCTATACAAGCTCTAGTTAATAAAAACCCAGGGTCCGAAATGGCTGGTGTCCCTGCATCACTAATCAAGGCGATTTGCGTTCCATTTTTGAGTTTTTTTAAAATTCCCTCAAGAGTTTTATGTTCATTATGCATGTGGTGGGACTGCATGGGGGTAGAAATTTCAAAATGTTTGAGGAGCTTTCCAGAGGTTCTTGTGTCTTCAGCTAAAATCAAATCAACATTCTTAAGCGTAGAAATTGCGCGAAGCGTAATATCTTCGAGATTCCCAATGGGTGTTGGTACAATAAATAATTTCATAGACTTAAGTTTATCTTCAAAGGTACAATTGTTTTGTTTCTTTTTGTATAAAAAATATTACTGTGACGTTTAATAAAATATAATTTGTGGATTATATAAATTGTTTTTAAGTTTACATGATCCAAAAATTAGCCCACCCCAAATTTACTAACTATGGAAAAATACCTAGAAAACGCAAAAACAATTTTATTTGAATACGGGCCAAACGTTCTTTACGCCTTAGGTTTATTAATCATTGGATTGTTTCTAATCAAAAAATTAGTCAAGTTTACCAAAAAGATTATGTCTTCCAGAAAAGTTGACATAACGCTTCAAAATTTTCTTATCAATATTGTTTCTATTGGCTTAAAACTATTACTGCTTGTAGCGGTCATTTCAAAACTTGGAATAGACACAACTGCCATTGCTGCAACTCTAGCAGCAGCTGGTCTTGGTGTTGGATTGGCACTACAAGGCGCTTTGTCTAATTTGGCAGGAGGCGTTTTAATTATAGTTTTTAAGCCATTTAAAATTGGAGATCTTGTCGATGCTCATGACGAATTAGGTATTGTAAAGGATATCAATATTTTTACTACACAAATTGTAACCCCTGATAATAAGCGTGTTATTATCCCAAATGGCACATTAGCAAATAGTAATATTATTAATTATTCTGCAGAGGGTAAACTTCGTGTAGACCTCACTATTGGTGTGGGTTATGATGAAGATATTAAGCAAACCAAAAAGGTGTTACTGGATGTTTTAAAACATCATAACAAAGTTTTAGAAGAGCCACAACCTTCGGTTGATGTTGAAGCGCTTGCAGATAGTTCTGTTAACTTTGCTGTTCGCCCATGGTGTAAAGTAGAGCACTATTGGGACGTATATTTTGGTATTACGGAAAATTGCAAATTAGCACTAGACAAAGCTGGAATCGAAATTCCATATCCACATTCTGTTGAAATACAAAAAAGGGCTTAAAGTAAGAATTTAATATTAGAAGTGAATAGTTTTACAGCAATAGCAAGTAAAATTACACCAAATATTTTGCGCGTAATATTGATGCCATTTTGTCCAATAAATCGTTCAATTTTAGCTGAAGTTTTTAAAACAACATAAATCAAAATAACATTGATAATGACTGCTAAAATTATATTTTCTATATAAAACTCTGAGCGTAAAGATAATAGAGTAGTCAAACTTCCAGGTCCAGCGATTAAAGGAAAGGCCAAAGGGAAAACTGTTGCATTCAGTTTTGTGTCTTCGTCCTGTTTGTAGAGTGTAATTCCTAAAATCATCTCGAGGGCAATAAAAAATAAAATAAAAGCCCCTGCAACAGCAAAAGAATGAACATCAATCCCCACCAATTTTAAAATACTTTCTCCAATAAATAAGAAAATAACCAAAATCACTCCTGCAATAATAGAGGCTTTTTCGCTTTGAATATGACCTGCTTTTTTTCTTAGGTCTATGATAATGGGAATATTACCAACAATATCAATAACTGCAAAAAGAACCATAAAGGCTGTAAAAATTTCTTTTATATCAAAATTCATAAGTAAGGTTTTATAGCTGCAAAGGTCAGGATTTTTTTTTAATCATATGAAAAACCACAGCATAATTTAACGAATAATTTATGTTATAATTTTTATCTTCGCAGCATGTTTCAGCTCGGTAAAACAATTGTTTCAGAGAACATTTTAAGCAATGATTTTGCATGCAATCTTTCGGCATGCAAAGGTGCATGTTGTGTTGATGGAGACGCAGGAGCACCTTTGGATAAAGAAGAAACACAACAACTTCAATCCATTTATCCAAAACTAAAATCTTATCTCCGTCCCGAAGGCATAGACGCTATAGAAAATCAAGGCGTTTTTGTAACTAATGAAAATGGAGAATACGAAACACCACTGATCGATGGTGCAGACTGTGCTTATGTGATTTTTGATGAACATCAAACAGCACTTTGTGGCATTGAAGAGGCTTATAATCAAGGTGATATTGATTGGAAAAAACCAGTATCTTGTCATTTATATCCAGTAAGAGTTAAAGATTATAGTGAATTTTCTGCAGTGAATTATCACAAATGGCATATTTGCGATGATGCATGTAGTTTGGGTAAAGAACTGCAAATCCCTATATATAAATTCGTTAAAGAAGCGCTCATTCGAAAGTTTGGCGCACAGTGGTATGAAGAACTTGAAAAACTTGCCAACAAAAAATCATTATAATGACTGTCTGCCAAAGTGAAAAATAATTCACTTTAAAAAAAATCTTTAAAACACAATTTCTTTTTTCTTTTTTGACTGTCCAATTTCTTTACGAGAGAAATCAAGCATAAGTAGCTGATAATCAAATTATTAAGACAGGTATTGATTTTCTATTTTGTAAGAAAAAGCCTACTCGTTGTTAAAAACTTAGGGACAATGTTTATAAAAATGACTTTTATTTAAATCAACAATTTTAAATCTTTGTTAGGTCCTATAAAACCAATTTACAAACAAAAAAAACTATACAAAACATGCCACAAGTAGAACCAATTCTTAAAGAAAACAAAGACCGATTTGTTATTTTCCCAATCCAACATCATGATATATGGGAATGGTACAAAAAATCGGAAGCAAGTTTTTGGACTGCAGAAGAGATTGACCTTCACCAAGATTTAACAGACTGGAATGAAAAACTTTCAGACGATGAACGTTATTTCATCAAACATATTTTGGCCTTCTTTGCAGCAAGCGATGGTATTGTTAATGAGAATTTAGCAGAAAACTTTGTTAATGAAGTTCAGTATAGCGAAGCAAAATTCTTCTATGGGTTTCAAATCATGATGGAGAACATTCATAGTGAAACATACTCACTCTTGATTGACACTTATGTAAAAGATGAAGCAGAAAAAGACAAACTGTTCAATGCAATTGAGAATTTTCCAGCGATTAAGAAAAAAGCGGATTGGGCACTCAAATGGATAGAATCTCCAAGTTTTGCAGAGCGCCTTATTGCATTTGCAGCTGTTGAAGGCATCTTTTTCTCTGGTGCCTTTTGTTCCATATTTTGGTTGAAAAAACGTGGTCTTATGCCAGGGCTAACATTTTCTAATGAATTAATTTCAAGAGATGAAGGCGTTCATGCAGATTTTGCCGTTCATCTTCACAATAAGCACTTGATTAATAAAGTTCCGAAAGAACGTATTAGAGAAATTATAATAGACGCCTTAAACATCGAGCGTGAGTTTATAACAGAATCACTTCCAGCAAGTTTGATAGGAATGAACTCAAAATTAATGGCACAATACCTAGAGTTTGTAACAGATCGACTCTTAGTAGAATTGAACTGTGAAAAAGAATATAACACCTCAAATCCATTTGATTTTATGGACATGATATCACTTCAGGGAAAAACAAACTTCTTTGAAAAACGTGTATCAGAATATCAAAAAGCAGGAGTCCTCAACAAAGAAGAAGAGGATACCAACAAATATAGTTTTGATACAGATTTTTAGAAGTCTGTTTTAAACATCGAAACGAACACCATTTTATAAGCAATGATAAAGTAGAAACTACTTTGTCTACTTTTTTTAAATTAATAACTGAGCATTTGTCCAATCACGAATGCGATAGAACAACCAACTAACCGCTTTTTTGGAAGGCCCAAAAAGCAAAAAAAATTGAAAATAGTATGTATGTAATTAAAAGAGACGGCAGAAAAGAAGAAATTATGTTTGATAAAATCACAGCAAGAGTTAGAAAACTTTGCTATGGTTTGAATGAACTTGTTGATCCTTTAAAAGTTGCCATGCGGGTCATTGATGGACTCTATGACGGAGTTACCACCAGTGAGCTCGATAATCTTGCTGCTGAAATTGCAGCAACAATGACAACTGCTCACCCAGACTATGCACGTCTTGCAGCGCGTATTTCAGTTTCTAACTTACATAAAAGCACCAAAAAAACCTTTAGTGAGGTCATGCACGATTTGTACACCTATGTCAATCCGCGTACTGGCAAAGATGCGCCACTACTTTCGGATGAAGTGTACAACGTCATCATGAAAAACAAAGAAAAATTAGATTCAACGATCATATACAACAGAGATTTTGGGTATGACTATTTTGGATTTAAAACGTTGGAACGTTCATATTTATTAAAGCTCAATGGGAAAATAGCCGAACGTCCGCAACACATGCTTATGCGCGTATCCATTGGGATTCATCTTGATGATTTAGATTCTGCTATAGAAACTTACAACTTGATGTCTAAAAAGTATTTTACGCATGCAACACCAACACTTTTCAACTCAGGAACACCAAAACCACAAATGTCTTCTTGTTTTCTTTTAACAATGAAAGAAGACAGCATTGATGGAATTTATGATACGTTAAAACAAACTGCAAAAATATCACAGTCTGCAGGTGGAATTGGATTAGCAATGCATAACATTCGTGCAACGGGGAGTTATATTGCCGGAACAAACGGAACGAGCAATGGTATTGTTCCAATGTTACGTGTATACAACGATACTGCGCGTTATGTAGATCAAGGTGGAGGAAAACGAAAAGGAAGTTTTGCAGTATACTTAGAACCTTGGCATGCCGATATTTTTGATTTCTTAGATTTAAAGAAAAACCACGGTAAAGAAGAAATGCGTGCTCGCGATTTGTTTTACGCCATGTGGATTCCAGACCTATTTATGAAACGTGTTCAAGAAGACGGCAACTGGACCTTGATGTGTCCAAATGAATGTCCTGGCCTTCCAGATAAACATAGTGAAGAATTTGAAGCTTTATACACTAAATACGAAGAAGAAGGAAAGGGTAGGAAAACGATTAAAGCTCGTGAACTTTGGGAAAAAATTACAGAATCTCAAATTGAAACAGGAACACCCTACATGCTGTACAAAGATGCTGCAAACCGTAAATCAAATCAGCAAAATTTAGGAACAATTCGTTCTTCAAATTTATGTACAGAAATCATTGAATACACTTCACCAGATGAGGTTGCCGTTTGTAATTTGGCATCAATTGCTTTGCCGATGTTTATCAAGGACGGTAAATTTGATCATAAAGAATTATTTAGAATTACAAAACGTGTTACCCGCAATCTTAATAAAGTCATTGATCGTAATTATTACCCAGTTGTTGAAGCAGAAAATTCAAACTTTAGACATCGCCCTATTGGATTGGGAGTTCAAGGTTTAGCGGATGCCTTTATCAAGTTACGTTTACCATTTACAAGTGACGAGGCCAAAAAATTAAATCAAGATATTTTTGAAACAATTTATTTTGCAGCAGTTACGGCTTCAATGGAAGAGGCAAAAGCAGATGGGCCATACAAAACTTATAAGGGCTCACCAATAAGCGAAGGAAAGTTTCAGTACAACCTATGGGGTCTAAAAGATGAAGAACTTAGTGGTCTTTGGGATTGGGGTAAACTGCGTAAGCAAGTCCTTAAACACGGTGTAAGAAATTCACTTCTTGTTGCACCAATGCCAACAGCGAGTACTTCTCAAATTTTAGGGAACAATGAATGTTTTGAGCCATACACTTCAAATATCTACACGCGTCGTGTACTTTCTGGAGAATTTATTGTTGTAAATAAGCACTTATTGGAAGATTTGGTGGAGTTAGGGCTTTGGAACGAAGGTTTAAAACAAGACATCATGCGTGCCAATGGATCTATTCAACATATAGATATTATTCCACAAGAGATTAAGGAGTTGTACAAAACCGTTTGGGAGTTGAGCATGAAAGATATTATTGACATGTCGCGTCAAAGAGGTTATTTTATTGATCAATCTCAATCATTAAATCTCTTTATGGAAGGCGCAACAATGGCAAAACTAACCTCTATGCATTTCTATGCCTGGAAGAGTGGACTAAAAACAGGGATGTATTATTTGCGTACCAAAAGTGCAGTGGATGCGATTAAATTTACTTTAGATACAAAGAAGAAAGAAGCGCCAAAAACAGAGGTTGCTACCGCCCCAGAAGTTTTAGAAAAACAAAAGCAGAAGGCCGCAAATACCGCACAAAAGTTTTCTAAACAAACCTCAACAGATGCAGAAGTTGAACCAATGTCGGCAGAAGAAATGAAAGCGCTTATTGAACAAGCTAAAGCTTCTGAAGGGGACGATTGTTTGATGTGTGGGTCTTAAAATGAATTATAAATAGTAAAAAAAAAACCTCGAGATGCGAGGTTTTTTTTATGAAAATAATTATTATCAATCCATAGAATTTTTATAGGCATTTTGATATTCTTCCAATAAACCAGCAGTAGCATTTAAAAGATCTTTTGTCTCGAGTAGTAAGCTAAAATAAAGAGTTGTATTTTTCGGGCTTGATTCTTCTGTCCTAGTTCTATTAACTTGCGCCTCAATGTTAGTATTTAAGGAATTATTAATTGTTTTTTTAATTTCCAATAAACCTTCAATTTTTTCAAAGGATTGTGTTTCAAAGGCTTGCCGTGCTTCAAAAAATAAGACTTCAATCACGCTACTAATTTCACTTAGTTCTTTGATTTGATTAAATTTCAATTTTTTATGATTATTATTTACATGCTTATAATTTACTTTTGTAATGTACTCCAATGATTGTGTCATGTCTTGAAGATAACCCAAAATTTGAATATAAAAATTACTTGCTCCGACACTTGACTCGTCTAGATTTTTGATAAAATAAAATATATTATCTCTAAGATCATCAATTTCGTTAGACAGCTTTACAACTTGTTTTTTATTTTTTTTGAGTATTGTTAAATCTTGTTTTGCAAGAGAAATAATTGATGAATTATAAATTTTGCTTCCTCGCTTCAAAACATTTGCAACATTATTTGCGCTCTCATTTATTACCCCCTGAACCGAACTACTCTCTGCATTTCTTAGAGAATCTTTTGTACTATTGTTTTTTATCTTTTTCTTATGAAGAATTGAACTTCTTATTAGAAGCGCTATGGCGCTTATAAAAAGAATTGGAAACATGACCTCTACATTTAGGCTTATCAGATAGGCAATTAAAGCTGCTGCTAAAAAAGCGCTAAATGCTGTAAAAAACCACCCACCAATTACATTAAGTACACCAGCGACTCTATATACAGCGCTTTCTGCTCCCCAAGCTCTATCTGCTAAAGAACTACCCATAGCAACCATAAACGTTACATAAGTAGTGGATAGGGGAAGCTTGTATGACGTTGCTATTGAAATCAAAACTGCAGCAACCATCAAGTTTACGGCGGCTCTTACTAAGTCAAATGCTGGTAAATCTTCTTTTTTGTTTTTTAGGCTATTATTTATAGGTTGTTCAAATTGTTTCTCAATTTTTTCCTTCACTGATTTTGGCAAAATATTTGAAGTATAATTTGTTGCTATTAATGTAAAACGAACAAATCCACGAGAAAGTGCATTTGGCTGAAAGCGCTCTTTTGTATTTCCCTGACTTGATAAATCAATAGAAGTTTTTACCACAGACCTCGACTTTGAAGAAAACCAAAGTGTAATTACCATAACAAATCCAGCTGCTAAAAGCAACCAGTTGTTTGTGGGGACCTTAGACGCGAGAACATCCATTGGAAATTCTGAAGCAACTATACCGGAAGCAGACCATTCCAGAAATGAATTGTATGCAGCAACAGGCACCCCAATAAAGTTAACTAAGTCATTCCCTGCAAATGCTAATGCTAGGGCAAATGTCCCAACAATAATTATAAGGCGATAAATATTAGTCTTAAAAAATATGATTAGAGTGTATGATAATACAGACCAAAACAAAGAGCTAATTAAAACGATATTTATTACATTTTTTTGAAGAAAATCTTTCATGGTAGCACCACCCAGAATATCAAAAGAATAATTAGCATAAGATGTGCCTTTAAGTCCTTTCATAAAAATAAAATAGGTAATCGCAGTTAATGCAATGCCACCAAATAGCGCCCCAGCCCATTCAGGTTTTTGATTAAAATTATATGATAATAGGACTCGAGATATCCATTGTACAATCGCACCAATTGTAAATGCAATCACAACAGAAAGTAATATTCCTAATATGATTTGAGTGGCTTTTGAGGTATTAATGAATTGAATCAAATCAGAAAACTCACCACCCGATGTTGCGATTTTTATAAGTGCCATGGCCACTGCAGCCCCGAATAATTCAAATACAATTGACACAGTAGTTGATGTTGGCATTCCTAGAAAATTGAAAAAGTCCAAAAGAAGAATATCCGTAATCATTACCGCCATAAAAATGACCATGATTTCATTAAACATAAATTCCCCAGGATTGAAAATACCTTTTCGAGCAACTTCCATCATACCACTCGAGAAGACAGCCCCAACAGCTACCCCTAAGCTAGCAACAATCATTATGGTTCGGAAAGAGATAGCTTTTGAACCGATTGCAGAATTTAAAAAATTTACAGCATCGTTACTAACTCCTACAACCAAATCGGCAATGGCTAGAAATACCAATGCAATTAACATATAGACATATATGTTTTCCATAAATTGAAATTTTTACGCAAACAAATTTCATATAATTAAACCATTCTAATGTTATGTAATTGTTATCTCTACACCTGTTTTTGTTTTTTTTTTCTGTTTTAATCTGTTGAGTATTTATTTTAATGTTAATTTTTAAATTTTATATAAATCACTGAAAATCAGTTAGTTGTAATTTTAATGTTAAATTAATGTAAACAAAAAGTTGATTTATTGTAAATATTTATGTAGTTTTACATCATAATAACCCAAAAACAACAAATTATGAAACGATTTATTATAGTTTTCTTTTTTTCAATTGCTTTATTTTCTCAAGCACAAGCGGAAAAATCTAGCCCACTATTAGAAGTCAAGGGAGATCTTATATTAGTAACTCTTTTTCACGATAACGGAGTCGTTCATCAACAAGGGACTTTTTCAATTGATGGAACATTAGATGGGTTATGGACTAGTTATGATTTTTATGGTAATAAATTATCACAAGGCTATTATGAAAATGGGATCAAGTCGGGGAAATGGTTCTTTTGGTCAGAAGGTACTTTAAAAGAAGTTGACTTCCAAGATTCCAAAATAACTAATGTTATTGAATGGGACGAAAAATCTGAAGTTGCGGTTAATTACTAATAATATTTTATTACAAATAAAAAAAGCTTCCAATTGGAAGCTTTTTTTTAACTAATTTTCAAAATAATTATTCTGACCAACCATCGGCCCAACTTGGAGCATTGGCTCCATTTCCAGCACCAGATGCACCAGTATTAGAACCTGTATAATTGTATCCACCCCAATCCCAAGTAGATGGAACATTGAGGTAATTAAAATTTTCAATAACCAAATCGCCATTGGCAAGTCTTTCTTGTGCAGCAGTATCATCACTTTTTATTTTCATTCCAAGGCTGATACCGTCCACAACAATGTTAGTGTAGGTAAGATTTCCGCCACCTTCTTTAAAATAGATAGCACCTTCAGAATTTCCTAATCCGTCTACAACCATTGTAACATTAGAACTTGTGGCAGTAGTAACAGGCTCAAGGTTTCCATCATCGCCATTATTTGAACCTTCAATTCCTGCTTTAGTAATTCCTTTAATGTAAGCATTAGTAATAGATCCTGCAAAACCATCTGCAAAATCGATAGAGTCGTCCCCTGAATTTATAGACACTAAATTTTCTGCATCTACAGCGCCACCAAAGAACTCAATGCCATCATCTCCACCATTTACTGATGATACATTTTTGAATATTGTACCTGAGCCAACACCAAATAAT